>DASWQK010000166.1:0-1717 GCA_036403735.1 Pyrinomonadaceae bacterium | reverse complement strand
CAGAACCGGTTGCGCCCGTTGCAGGTGCGTATAGCCGGGAATCACCACGTCAGGGTTCGCTTCCGCGATCTCGATTAGGGCCTTTTGTGTGTCGACGACTGTTGACGCGATTCGATCGATCTCTGCGCGCAACCATAGCCGCAAGTCCGTTGCGACTTGATCGTTGCGACTGCGGCCCGTGTGGAGCTTGCGGCCAAGGTCGCCAGTGATTTCGATCAGGCGCGCCTCGACAAATGAATGGACATCCTCAGCCGGCTCTTTGAAATAGTCCGGGTCACGTTGCGCCCGCTGGAGAATCTCTTGCAGCGCTGAACGGATCCGTTGAGCTTCGTCCGCAGTTAGCACGTCTGCCCCC
This sequence comes from Pyrinomonadaceae bacterium, assembly GCA_036403735.1. Classification (GTDB taxonomy): domain Bacteria; phylum Acidobacteriota; class Blastocatellia; order Pyrinomonadales; family Pyrinomonadaceae; genus UBA11740. The sequence goes on along the minus strand of DASWQK010000166.1, from coordinate 1,362 downwards.
ACCAGCGCATCGCAATGCGCGATACTTGCCTGTACGTCCGCCGGGAACAACCGCCGGTCGAAGCCGAAACTTCGGTTGAACTCAGCAAATCCGGAATCAGTTTCCCCTGTGAATCTTCCGCCCCACAGATTGGCCGCCGTCTTTTCGTTCATCGATTTCTCCGTCAATCCAGAATTTAGCTAACCAGGTCTCCATTCGCGCAACTTGACGCCGCTGCATAAACACGCTAGTTTATGCAAATATGCAGATACAATGCAAACTATCTGCATAATAAGCGCGTCTTAGAACTCGGGCGCCTGAAGCGTGAATACGATGTTAAAGCGAGATCGGCAAAAGAAGATATTGAATTTGATACGAGCGAAGCCGATTGGCACTCAGGAGGCTTTGCGCGAACAGTTGGAACGCACGGGAGTGTCGGCGACGCAATCCAGTGTTTCGCGCGATCTTGAAGAGTTGGGCATCGTGAAGCACGACGGTCGGTATTCGCTGCCGCACTCAAACGGTGATTTGACGCGCGGACTGGTGGCTTTGGATGTGGCGGGAGATGTTCTGATCGTCGCGAGGTGTTTACCTGGCCGCGCTTCAGCGGTCGCGGTTGAGATTGACGATGCTGCGATTCCGCAAATTGTCGGCACGCTGGCCGGCGAAGATACCATCTTCATCGCTGCCCGTGACCAAAAATCACAGCGGGCGGTGATGAAGCAGATTTGGGAACTGTTCGGATGAGGTCAGAACCGCCTGCGGTAGCGGGCGGTTGACCGTTCACTAATCGATCTGTGGAAATGGAAACATAAACCGCCCGCTACCGCAGGCGGTTCTGACTCGTTATTCAATGACTGACAAAATAAACAAAATCGTTCTCGCTTACTCCGGCGGTCTCGACACGTCGGTGATGCTGCGCTGGCTTAGAGACAAGTATCAGTGCGAAGTCGTCTGCTACTGCGCCGACGTCGGCCAGGGCGCTGAGATGGATGGCCTGGAAGAGAAAGCCAAAGCCACCGGTGGTTCGAAGCTCTACATTGAAGATCTGCGTGAAGAGTTTGTGCGCGATTACGTCTGGACTTCCGTCAAAGCCAACGCCGTTTATGAGGGCGTCTATCTGATGGGCACATCGTTGGCGCGGCCAGTGATTGCCAAGCGACAAATCGAGATCGCCCGGATGGAAAACGCGGATGCTGTGGCTCATGGCGCTACCGGGAAGGGAAACGATCAGGTCCGATTTGAGCTGACTTACTACGCGTTGCAGCCGGACATCAAAGTAATCGCGCCGTGGCGCGAATGGGAATTCGGCGGCCGCACTGATCTGATCGCTTATGCCGAGGCTCACGGAATTCCGATTACTGCAACGATCGACAAACCGTA
>DASWQK010000165.1:0-4274 GCA_036403735.1 Pyrinomonadaceae bacterium | reverse complement strand
GTTCGCTTCGTGCGGTATCTCCAGACTGAGTTAACAAAAGAATATCCGGAATTCACGCCGCTGGTCACAGTGTTCATGCCTTTGCGCGGAATCGATGAGGGCCTGCGAGAGAACATCAACTCGGTGTTTGCTCAGGATTATCCGACTTTCGAAATCGTTTTTGTCGTGGATCTCGCTGACGATCCGGCGTTGGCGGTGGTTGAAGATGCCCGCCATTCGTTCGCCGGCGTGGTTGGGCCAGTAATGCAATTTGCAATCGCCGGCCCGGCAATCGACCAGGGCCAGAAAGTTCACAATCTGATTTTTGCGATCGATCATGCGCACCCTCAAAGTGAAGTCTTTGCCTTTGTCGATTCAGATGCGCGCCCAAAAAGCTTTTGGTTGCGCTCATTGGTTGCGCCACTTAACGATGAGAGCATTGGCGCGACGACCGGCTATCGCTGGTTCGTTCCGGTTCGCGGTGGAATTGCTTCGCAGGTGCAGTCCGTCTGGAATGCGGCAATTGCTTCCGCCTTAGGCGCGAACGGCCAGAAGAATTTTTGCTGGGGCGGCTCGACGGCAATCAGAAGGACGACGTTTGAGTCATGCAAAATAAGCGAGCATTGGCGCGGCACAGTGTCTGACGATTTTGCGATGACGCGGGCGCTGCATAAAGCGGGTGTGCCGATCAAGTTCGTCCCGCAATGCCTGACGCCGTCGTTTGAAGACTGCACCTGGCCCCAGCTGATCGAATTCACCACGCGGCAACTAAAGATAACGCGGGCTTACGCAGCCCACTTGTGGAAGTCAGTGTTCATCGGCAGCGCAATCTTTGTGCTTACGTTTTTTGGCGGCATGGCCCTGGTGATAGTGCGCGCCGCGATGCATTCTTCCTTCGCCACGCCGCTATTTCTCTTACTGATCATTTTTACGTTGGGAGCGATGAAATCTCACCTGAGACTGCGGGCCGTAGCGGCTATCATCAACGATGAACGAGTGCACTCATTCACCTCAACTGTCGCTCATATCACCCTGTGGCCTCTGGCTTCGGCGCTTTATCTCTACAACGCGGTAGCTGCGGCAGTTTCTCGCCGGATCATCTGGCGGGGAATTACCTATCAATTGAAATCGCCAGATGAAACTGTCATCATTCGCCGCGAAAACGAAGAACACGTTTAGAGTCGGCTACTGCCCGACGCCAGCGTGCGATTGCCCGCTTTTAAACGAAATACAGGAATGCCTAACAAAGCAGCGCAACTGGTCCAGCTCATCCGCTCAACGAAACGTGAAAAGTGTCTGGGCACTGTGATCCTGTTCGTCACCTCGCGCTGCAATTCTTTTTGCCGCACCTGTTTTTATCACGAAGAGCTGAATCAACCCGGCGACCTGACTTTTGCACAGATCGAGAAAGTCTCGCGCACGATGCCGCCGATTACTGACCTTTGGCTTTCCGGCGGCGAGCCCACGCTGCGTCACGATGCGTCAGAGATCATCGATATGTTCGTGCGCCATAACGGTGTGCGACGCTTGATCATTCCGACGAATGGGCTGGTGAAATCGCGCGTCTATGAAATTGTCGATCGCGCTCTTGGATCGCACCGGTTGTTGGATTTGTACCTGAACATCGCGCTCGACGGTCAGGGAGAAACGCACGATCGTATTCGCGGGGTGCCGGGACACTGGGAGAAGACGCTCGATTGTATCGATGAGCTGTATCCACTGAAAGAAAAGTACGGAGATCGATTGCGATTGAATGCGAACACGGTCGTGTGCGCAGACAATTACCAGGAGGTCGAGCAACTGGCCGAATTCATTTGGAACAGCTTCCGGCTCGACGGCCACTATTTCAATATCGTGCGCGGCGATCCAGCGGTTGGCGATGAGATCAAGCAGGTACCGCCCGAAGTTCTGCCAAAGATGTATTCGTATATTTCGCAACTGACGAAACGCTATGGCGACCGGATGTTTGCCGATGACGATGCGACTAAGCGATTCGTGAAGAACGTCGCTTATGTGGGAACGATTACCACGCATTATCGAACTCAGCGCGCAAACTTCAGTCAATCGACAGCCTGGCCGTTTGCCTGCACCGCCGGCGAGACGATCGCCGTGATCGATTACAATGGCAATGTGCGCGCCTGCGAGTTGCGAGAAAAATTCGGCTCACTCAAAGACTACGACTATGATTTCGACGCGCTGTGGCGATCGGAAGAACGGCGCGTGGAATTGCAGACGATCGATGGCGGAAAGGCTTGCTGGTGCACGCACGTCTGCTTCATCCATGACTCAATGCGGCACTCGCGTCGGGCCTTGTTAGTCGAAGCCCCCAAAAACTATCTCACTCGCGGATCGTGGTAAACTGCCGAGCCAGAAGGCGATGTCTCAAGGAATCCTAACTTATGTTAGTCCTGACGAGTACCTAAGGCTCGAACGCCAGGCTGAGTACAAAAGCGAATATCTGAACGGCGAAATATTCGCGATGAGCGGCGCAAGTCGCCAACCTAATCTCATTACCGCGAATATTGGCGCTGAGTTTAATCGACAGTTGAAGGGTAAGCCGTGCGAAGCCTACGCGAGCGATATGCGAGTGAAGGTTCGCGCTAACGGTCTCTATACTTATCCCGATGTCATTGTTGTTTGCGGTGAGCCGCAGTTCGAAGATAAGGAAGTCGACACGTTACTCAACCCAACCCTGCTGGTCGAAGTGCTGTCGCAATCTACCGAACGTTACGATCGGATCGCCAAGACTTCTCGACTGGAACAATACGCGAAACAGCCGAACGGACAGTGGTCGCTGACGCAGTACACATCACCCGACGAAATTGTGAAACTTCCTTCCATCAATTGTTCGCTTCGGTTAGGCAATGTGTATGACAAGGTTACCTTCGATCCTAATTATCGTGTCAGCAGATAATGACAAGGAAGAGATCAATCGCAAGTCCGGTCTTGCCTATGCGGTCGGCTTCTCGCTTTTTGCCGCGGTGCTGGCGGGACTAATTGCCGGGTGGTTGCTTGACCGCTGGCTGGGAACCAGTCCCTGGTTACTTATTACCGGAATAATTCTGGGCGCGGGTGCGGGCTTTTACGAGCTTATTCGCTCGGCCTCGAAAATCTCTTAAGGGAAATCGCGCTGGCCTGAAAAATCTCGCCAAAACCCTGTCTCAGCCCGTCTAAGAAAGTTGTTGACCAAGCGCCTGTTCAGCGTGCTATATTCGGATGAACACAGGGTGCATGGCCCGGTGGCCCCTCCACCAAGCTTTCGTCGGATCCAGCCTCACTTTCGAACACTCGGCAGTTTACGCATAGAGGGACTACTGTATGAAAATCCGAGCCTTGGCTTTGCGCAAAGGTTTTTCTTATCTACTCGGCGCAAGCGTCGTCTCAATCGCATGTGGCGCTCTCATCAACGCATCTGCGGCTCCGAGCCTGACACCATCGGTCTTTAGCGTTTCTTCGTCATCGACCCGCGCGGTGGTGCTGGAATCGGTGTCGATGCGCACTGAGCCTTTCTCGCTGAGTTCGGAAGGGAATTTCAGTCCTGCCGATCCGCGTACGCGAATCACTCTGTTCGGAACGAACCTGGAATTTTTGCAGGGTGAAGGCGCGACTGCTTTGACGGCGGACGCGCAGGACGCCGCGGGAACCATCTATCCGCTCAAAGTTGAATATGTCGGGACTGTGCCGAACTTTGACGGCATTTACATGGTCGTGTTGCGGCTGAATGATTTGATGACGGGTAATTTAGGCGACGTGTTGATTCGTCTGAATCTTCATGGCATCGCGAGCAATCGCGTGCGCGTTGCGATCGGCCAAATCGGCGGTGGGCCGGCGGACGACTCTGCGCCGAATCCTGCGCCGGCGACTCCGCCGGGAGCAGCCACGCAACTAACCCTGGCGCAGTATCAGGCACAATACAACGACCCCGTGTTCGCATCGGACAATGATTTAAGAAGATTTCTCGAGCAATCGAGTTGGGGACAACGCGGCGACGATTCGGATTTCAATCACCTGCGAGCGATCGGCATTCCGGCCTATATCAATGAGCAGTTTAATACGGCGCCTCAGTTTGTTGATTCGTCGACCGATCCGAAATTCGCTCTGTCGTCGGACTATCCATTTTCGCCATCCTATCCGCAGTTCTACCCGGGAGCGCCGGCGCCGGCCTGTGATGCGATCTGTACTCGAGATTTCTACACGCTGTATCCGCTTCAGAAACAGTTCATGCTGAATGCGCTGACACAGTCCGACCAATTGCGACAGCGAGTTGGGTTTGCATTTCACAAATTCATAGTCGT
>DASWQK010000164.1:0-2963 GCA_036403735.1 Pyrinomonadaceae bacterium | reverse complement strand
ACTAGTCTTGCATGTCCATTCTGGCGCACAAATGGCGTCTTGCAAACGCGCGCGACTTTAGAGTATCGTGCTCTGTCAAATTCACCCTTTTACCGATCCCGCTCTAGATTAAGTCTCCAAAGGAGAAACAAAACATGTTTCCAGGTAGTGGCAAGACAAAAGACGTAGCAACTCCGCACATTTGCGATGTGGTGTGGCACGACGGCGAGTTCATCAAATGGAATGACGCGCGCGTGCACGTGATGTCGCACGTTCTGCATTACGGCTCGAGCGTTTTCGAAGGCATTCGTTGTTACGCGACGAAACGCGGGCCGGCGATCTTTCGTCTGCGCGAGCACATGCAACGGTTTTTGAATTCCGCCAAAGTTTATCGCATGGATCATCAGTGGAAAGTGGACGATTTTTGCGATGCTGCGACGGAACTGGTCCGGCGCAGCGGCCTCGATCAATGCTACATCCGTCCGATTCTGTTCCGCAGTCTCGATGAAGAACATCCGGCCTTCGGCGTCAATCCATTTCCGAATCCGCTTGCTTGCTACATCGGCGCGTGGGATTGGGGCAAGTATCTTGGTGACGAAGCGATCGAAAAAGGCGTGGATGTTTGTGTCTCGAGCTGGAACCGCTTGACGCCGAATTCCCTGCCCGCGATGGCCAAGAGCGGCGCGAACTACATGAATTCGCAACTGATCAAGATGGAAGCGCTGGTCAATGGCTATGCCGAAGGCATTGCCCTTGACGATCGCGGCTATGTTTCAGAAGGCTCAGGCGAGAATATCTTTACAGTCAGCAACAGCATAGTTAACACACCGCCGCTTTCGTCTTCGGTGCTGCCCGGCATCACCCGCGATAGCGTGATTCAAATTTGTCAGCAGTTGGGATTGACGATCAAAGAACGAGCCATCCAACGCGCCGCTCTATACGTTGCCGATGAACTATTCTTTAGCGGCACCGCCGCCGAGATTACTCCGATTCGTTCCGTCGATCGCATCGATATCGGAAACGGCAAGCGCGGTGAAATCACCGCGAAGATTCAGAAGATGTTTTTTGAAATCACGTCGGGCGAACGCCAACCACCAGGACCGTGGCTCACTTACGTCAACGAGGAAAAGAAGTCAACTAACAACGGATTCAAAGGTGAAAAAGCCAAGGTGTCGGCCACTTCGAAGACGAACGCAGAACCGGAAGCCAAACTGCTCGCGGCCGCGATCAAGTAAGGCGCACCGGCAGCGCAGAACTTCTAAGGCGACGCCTCGAGCGTCGCCTTTTTTGTGAAGCGAATCCTCGAACTCAATTCGATCAAGCCCGGCAGAATATAAAAAACCGCAACTGATCCCAGCAATGCCCCGGTCGCAAATCTCGAAACATGATTGTTCTGCCAGATCGAAAAATAGCCGAGCGAGAAATCGATGACCAACGGCACGGCCGCCAGAAAAAGCCAAACGATACTCGGCGTCTCGGTCTGTCTCAACGAACGCACCAACGGATAGATGAGCGCCGCGAGTGCGAATCCTGAATACAGACCGGTGCAGCGCGAACACACCCCGAATTTATGACCGGCGAGGTGAAATGAGCGTTCCGGAATTTGATGACAGACAAAGCTGAAAGTTTTATAGATAACTGACGCGAACTGTTGGTGCTGGCTCGCCTGGGCCAGTGGCGCAGCAACAATCATCGTCACAAGCGCTACGGCTATTGTTGCGGTAATGGCCCAAACGAGCCTCGCGCCAAACACTGAGGCTAGCGCCTGGCGCTCGTGGATTAAGTGTTGGCCGTTCGCGGCTATTGAGTCGGACACCCGGTAAACTCCAAACTTAAGAACTCAAAATGCGCATTCACAGTGGCGGTGTCGTCGGTGGAGGTTTGCGATGGTGCGTCGCCTGTTCATACGCGTAGGCGAACGCAAACAGGCGGCCTTCGTCCCAGGGGCGGCCAAAGATCGTCAGGCCCGCGGGGAGTGTGCCGCCGCGCGTGAAACCCATCGGGACAGTGATCGCAGGGAAACCTGTCGTCGGCGCATAGACCTGGCTGTTGTCGCCCGCCAGATTAAATCGCACATCGCCGATGATCGCCGGCGGATTGCTCCACGTGGGATAGACGAACGCGTCGAGCTTCAGCGTCGTCATCGTGGCGAGCACCGCATCGCCAAACTTCTTGCGATAGTCACGACCGGCCTGGCAACCAGGACTGTCATCGCCGGCGTCGTCGGTCGTCTGCGCGCTCTCGAGCCGGCGCCGAATCGTCGCGTGAAAGTTGCCGCTCTTGATGATCTCATCGAGCGTCTTGACTGGCGCGCCGGCTTCCACCAGATAGTGTTCAAGGTCGTACTTGAAACCGCGGCACGGCCCCGGATTCTGTGGACGCTGCGGCAATCCATCGACTGCGGCCGGATCCACAATCTCCGCGCCCGCAGCTTTCAATTCTGTCAGCGACGCTTTAAAGACCGCCATGACTTCGGCGTCGGCGCTCGGCCGATCATAGGCTGCATGCAACACTCCAAGACGCACGCCTTTGAGCGCGTCCTTCTTCAGAAATGAAGTGTAGCTTGACGGGATGTGCCCTTCGCTCGACAAGGTGACGCGATCGCTCGCGTCGGGCCCGGCGATTACCTTCAGCACGACCGCCGCATCCTCAACCGTGCGCGTGATCGGCCCGGCGATGTCCGCCAGAAAGTTGAGTGGCACCACGCCCATGCGACTGACCAATCCCATCGTCGAGCGTATGCCGACGAGACTCTGGTGCGATGATGGACCACGGATCGAGTTACCGGTGTCGGTGCCCAACCCGACCGCGCCAAAGTTCGCGGCGACGCTTGCAGCCGTGCCTCCGCTCGATCCGGCGGTGGTGTGATTCAGTGCGTACGGATTAAACGTGTAGCCAGGCAGAATTGAGCCCACGGTTTCAAGCGGGGTGAACGCGAACTCAGCCATGTTCGACTTGAACAGTACGATGGCCCCCGCGTCCTT
>DASWQK010000163.1:0-2992 GCA_036403735.1 Pyrinomonadaceae bacterium | reverse complement strand
GGAGACGCGTGGACTTGCTCTTGCTCCGCGTCGCCGCGTCGCCGTTTCTCCGCGTCTTTGCGGGTGCGTCATTGCCCTTAAGCTCAACGTTCAACCCGGCGCTCGCTGGAAACAAGACGTAGAATCTCGTGCCTTCCGCGAGTTCGCTCAGAATTTCATCCGCGGCTGATTCCGGCGAATCGCGATGCACTTCGCGGCCGCAAACACGGCAAATCGTCGTGCCAATGCGCGCATACAGCAGCCGCAGGTAATCGTAAATCTCTGTCTGAGTTGAGACGGTCGAGCGCGGATTGCGCGTCGAATTCTTTTGCCGGATCGCAATCGCGGGAGCAATGCCGCGGACTTCATCGACGTCCGGCTTGTCCATGCGTTCGAGAAACTGGCGCGCGTACGCGGACAGCGACTCGACATAGCGGCGCTGGCCTTCTGCATAAACAGTATCGAACGCCAGCGAGGATTTACCTGATCCGCTGACGCCGGTGACCACCGTCATTTGATTTATAGGGATCGAGAACGAGATGTTCTTGAGGTTGTTGACGCGCGCGCCCCGTACTTCGATAGCTTCCTGGGTCATTGCCTGGTTCGCCGCGGGCCGCACAGTCGAAAAATCCGCGTGCCTCGCAAACCACACATCTTAGCGCGAATAAAGGACAAAGCGAAAGTTGGCGTAAAGACTCCAAAACTCAATTTTGGAAGAATGGCTTTCTGAGAGTTGGGAGCGCGGGCGCTTGGCAACAGACGTCCCTTTTCTTTCATCTGAGAACATTGTTAACTTGTTTCTACTGCTATAATTCTGGAATTCGATTGCGCCTCTTGCCTTGTGGAAGGAATTGCAAATGATGCCGATTACTAAGAGATTACTCCAGATCGCACTTTGTGCGGGACTGCTCGGGCTGACTGGACACCTGACTGTCGCCCAACAAACGGCGGCCGACGCGAAGGCCCCGACAATGACCGGTTCGGCAAACCTGAGCCCGGCACAAATAGACGACATCGTTCGCAAGTTCTCCGCCAAGGAAACCCAGTTTCGGCAGGCGTTGAACGCGTATGCTTTCAAGCGCGACGCGCTGGTGCAGGAAATCGGAATGGGCGGACAAGTCGTCGGCGAATATCACCGTGTCTCAGACTTCACTTTTGATGACAAAGGCAATCGGTTCGAAAAGATCAACTTCTTTCCGATGCCTTCATTCACCAGCGTGACTCAGGAAGATCTGGAAGATCTAGGCGGGGTAAATCCCTTCGCTTTAGAAGCGGCAAGGATCAATCAATACAATTTCAAGTACATCGGTAAAGAACGCATCGATGAATTAGATCTTTATGTTTTCGACATCGCGCCGAAGGTCACGCCCGATCCGAAGAAAACCAAGGACAGATTTTTCATCGGGCGCATCTGGGTCGACGATCGCGACTTGCAGATCGTCAAGTCGAAAGGCAAGGCCATTCCGGAAACCAAGATCAACAAGTTCCCAGTGGTCGAAACTTATCGAGAGCAAATCGACGGCAAGTATTGGTTTCCAACCTACGTCTACGCAGATGACGATCTGGTTTTCGATAACGGAACCGATCTGCGCGTGCGCATGCGGGTTAAGTACACTGACTTTGTCGTCGGCCACGGCAAGGTGACGATTACCGAAATTGCGGAAGCTCCCGAAGATCTAAAGTCGGAAACCGCAGCTAAACTCGACGCTCAAACCAGGACTGCGACCCCGCAACCGAGTCCAACAAATGTGACGCCGAACGGAAAACCGACCGCGAACGAGGACGACTTTGGACCAAGAGACCTCGGCATTCTGAACAGCAAGGCCACTGATTTGCCAAAACCAATCTACCCGGCTGAGGCCAAGAAGAACCACGTCAGCGGTCAGGTGCAGGTAAAAGTGTTCCTTGATGAGACGGGTAAGGTTGTTTCCGCCGAGGCGACCTTTGGCCCAGAGGCGTTGCGAGATGCTGCCGTAGAGGCCGCCAAACGAGCCCGCTTCAAGCCGCAAACGATTAATGATGTGGCGATCAAGGCATTCGGGATTATTACTTACGATTTTGAGGCGCCATAGATTTGGCAGGCCGGCTGGATAACTTCTCGATGGCTAACTCGAGCATGATGGAATTTTGAACCTGTTGCACGAGCGCATCCAGATCGTCGTCGCTCTTGACCCAGGAAGTGTCCACGGGCGGCATCATGACCATGTCAATGGTGCCCGGCCAGGCTTCGCCGGTTCCCTTCCCCATCAGCACATCTGAATTCTTCAAAGCAATAGGAACTATGGGCACGCCCGCTTGCACCGCCATATGAAACGCGCCCTTTTTGAATGACAGCATTTCTCCGGGTGGCGCGCGCGTGCCTTCCGGGCAGACCCCAAATGAAATTCCTGATCGCAAACGCTCAGTGGCGATCTTTAACGATTGAACCGCGCGGTCACGATTCGATCGATCGATCGCAATCACGTTGACGTAACCCATGCCAACTCCGAGAATCGGCGCCTTCAACAACTCCTTCTTGGCAACCATCCCCATTCGGTGACCCGTATAAGCAAACAACGGCGCTGCATCGAGGTACGAGAAATGGTTGGCCACAAAAACGTAAGCTTGATTTGGTTCGAGATGCTCACGGCCGGTGACGTCAACTTTCACGCCGGTCAGGCGCAGCCAGGTGCGCGCCCCCCAGTTGGCCCACCAGTAAATCCAATTCTGCCGCTTGAAGAGAATCCCGAGCAGCAACACCGGCGGCGCAAAAATTAATAGCAGCGCGCCAGCCACAAACCACGACCACGCGAACAGCAGGACGCCGATCATGTGTGGACCACGTCTTGTGCTAGACTTCGCGGCGCTTTCAGTGGCGTTTTGCGAAACCAGCTGTTCAGGAGGAGATTCGGAATGGATCGTCATACTCTTGCTCAAGACGAATGCGATCAAAGTTATGGCAGTAAAAGCCGCGCTAGCGGCGAAATGTTTATAGAACGTGAATCGGCACCGCCAGCTTCTTCGGTCGAGACGG
>DASWQK010000162.1:0-11650 GCA_036403735.1 Pyrinomonadaceae bacterium | reverse complement strand
GGCCCCCGTGCAAAGCGTCGGAAGGATGCAAGTGGATTGCGGCAGTTCCGCTACTCGTCATGGTCGCCGCGATCTTTTGCGCGATGATTCCCGATTTGCCCACACCCAGCACGATAATCTTGCCTTTGCAGTTTTTTAAGATCGAGAGCACGCGCTCAAGCTCTGGCGCTTGCAAACGCGAAGCGGCCTTGGCGATCGCGGCGGATTCGACGCGCAGCAGTTCGACGACGTGCGCATAGTCTGTCGGCTCAGTCATGACGTTTGTTGATATACGACTCGCGTATGCAATTGCAAGCGCGGACGCTTGAGTCTGTCGCTTTCGAGCATGGTTGCCAGCCGAATAGTGAAGTCAGTACTACCTGCGTCAGCAGGTGGGATCAATGCTCAACTTGAGTTATTAACCCATCCGCTCACGCGGATGGTACTGACCTCATGTCGATGTCCAGCGCGCATCTCACTCAGCTTATTTGTAACATTAAGTTAAGACCGAGCCCATGGACATATCCACGCCCTTCGACTATAGTGCGGGCCTTCGCAGTTATCGCAAACAATCATCGTTCGCAGGAGTTGATTAATGTTCGCCAAGCTCTTACCGCGTGAGGAACAGTATTTTGCCCTCTCTGCGCAGATGACTTCGTACATAAATGACGCGGCCAGGACGCTGGTTGAGATGATGGCCCATCGCAATGGCGACTACACGGAATTCGTGCAGCGCATCAAGAGCATCGAACATGCCTGTGATGATCTGACTCACAACGTGGCGACGCGTCTGAATCAATCGTTCATTACGCCCTTTGATCGCGAAGACATTTACCTGATGTCCAAAGCACTGGACGACGTGGTTGATTTGATCGACGGCGCCGCGCGCGCGGTCGTCATGTACGACATCCATGAAACGACTGAACCGGCGCGGCAACTTGCCGGAGTCATTCAGCGGATGGCCCTGCAATTAAACGAGGTCGTTTCGATCTTACAAAAACCCAGAGGCGTGACTGAGCGCCTGGTCGAGCTGCACCGCCTCGAAAATGAAGGCGATGACATTTATCAGCGAGCTGTGGGCGCATTGTTTCATGAGACTCGTGACCCGCTCGAGGTTATTAAGTGGAAAGACGTTTACGAGAAACTTGAAGAAACCATCGATCGCTGTGAGCAGGTAGCAAATATTATCGAAGGTGTGATCATCAAGCATAGCTAATGGCAAGCTGTTAGCTTGCGACGTGCAAACTAACAGTTTGCATTACCGGATCCCCCCGCTAGCCCCGCCTCTCATCGCTATGTTATTTTTGAATAGCCCCATGCCCGCGTAGCTCAGTGGATTAGAGCGTTCGCCTCCGGAGCGAAAGGTCGCAGGTTCGACCCCTGCCGCGGGTACCAACTCTTGCCCAATCCTCCATACAAACATGGATCAGACTGTCTCAATTCGTGCCGGTAGCGCTTTACCTACGATCTTGCTCGTGGAAGATTTTGACGACACGCGTCTGATGATGAAGATGTGGCTGGTCAAGAATGGCTACCGGGTGATTGAAGCTGAAACTGGTGAAGAAGCGATCAGCCTGGCGCAACGCGAGCGACCCGATCTCATCATCATGGATGTGATGATGCCGGGAATGAACGGCCTTGACGCAACTCAACGAATAAGACAGGATCACGCTCTGCGTCGCACGCCCATCGTTGCGGTCTCTGCCTACGGCGCGCAAGAGTACCGAAGTCTGGCACTCGACGCCGGCTGTAACGAGTATGTTTCGACACCGTTTGAGCCGCAGACGCTGGCAGATTTGATCAAGGATTTACTGCAGGATGAAGAATCAGCCAATTCAAACGCACCGCCAACTGACCTTGAACATTAGAGTGCTTCTCTCATTGCTGGTGGCGATCTTCTGTACCTCCATCGTCGCGGGCGCCCAAACGATCACTTGCTCACTGAAACCGGATCAACTAGCGAACCCAACTGAGTTGTTCGGCGTGCGCCTCGGAATGACTCCGCCGGAAGTGAAGGCGCTGTTACCGCTCGTCCAGTTCGGCCGCAAAGATCCCTTCGGCGTGATGAAGACGAGCTTTAATCCTCACTTCGATCCGCGTGTTGACAAGACCGCCTTCCCGGACGTGCGCACAATCTCTCTCGACTTTCTTGATGACAAACTCGTCACGCTATGGATTGGATACGAAGAAACATTCAAATGGCCGAAGTTGGATCCGTTCGTCACGAACTTCAGCACATCTCTGAGCGTTCCCGCCGGTTGGCCCGTGAAACGGAACGGCAGACAGCTGACGTGCGACGGATTTTCACTTTTCGCATCGATGATCGGCGGTGGCCCGGCTATTCGCATCACCGATGACACCGCGCCAGACGTAATCACGGCGCGGGTCGAAGCAGCCCTCGACGCCGAAGAAAAAGAAGTCATTGGCGATATCCGGACCAAGAGCTATTATCCAGCCGATTGTGCAGCCCGCGACCAGGTGCCTCAAGCCAGTCGCATGACTTTCAAGAACAAAGACGAAGCTGAGAAAGCGGGGTACACGCTGTCGAAGGATTGTCATTAATCTTTCGCATCGAAGGAAACCATCATGCTGAAAGAATTCAAGGAATTCATCGCGCGCGCAAACGTAATCGACCTGGCGGTCGGCGTAATTATCGGCGTCGCCTTCGGGAAAATTGTCACTTCATTGGTTGAGGGAATCGTCATGCCGCCAATCGGTTTGCTACTCGGCAAAGTTGATTTCTCCAGCTTGTTCCTGGTGCTCGATCACGCGAAGGGCGTACCCGTCTCACTCGCCGACGCCAAGGCGAAAGGTATTCCCGTCATCGCTTACGGTGCGTTCCTCAACGATGTCGTCAACTTCATAATCATCGCGCTCGTGATTTTTATCATCGTGAAAATCGTCAACAAAATCCGAAAGAAAGATCCGGGAAAGAAGGATTGTCCACGTTGCTTGACGCCAATTCCAATCGCCGCAACTCGCTGCGCGGCGTGTTGCGCTGATCTGAACGCAGCCTAACGCAAGCGAGAGATAGCAGATATGCTAATTTGACTTTTCTCTTTGACTCTGTGATTTCTCGGTGACTCTGTGGTGAGTGTTTGCGGCGATTATTCACCACCGAGACACACAGAGCCACTGAGACACGGAGGAACTCCTTGACGCCCCCGTTGTGCGGTTCTTAGAATGAACTTCTAACCCCGCAGAATCGTACAAGAGTTCTACCGAAGTAAGGAGCATATTCATGAGCACATCTTTCCAGTCGGAACCAAACGGTTCAGAAGTTAGAGACGAGTTATTGGTACACGAACATGAAGCCGAGCATGATGATGACCGTGCAAGGGTAGGTTCATCAGTGCGCGACATGGCGGCGCGTATACCGGAACAACTATCGGCGATCGGCAGGGACATCAGCCGCACGATTGAGCGGGCAATCTCCGCTAAAGACGACTACATGCTGGCAGTGAAAGTATCGCAGGACGCGCAAACAAAATTGGGCCAACTGGTCCAGGCCGGCGTATTCGGCACCCGCGCTGAGGCGGCCGCCTTCTTAATCGACGAGGGCATCAAAACTCAGAGCGCACTCTTTGAACGCGTCGAGCAAAAGCTCGCAGAGATTGAGCGATTGCGCGCTGAATTGCGCGGGATGGTGGGCGAGAACAAACCTTAGTCTCTTTGCCGCACCTCAATAGCGCGACAAAACCAATCCGCTCCATTGTGGTTAATAAGACAACACAATGGAGCGTCTTTGTTTATCGATCGATTCCGCGCTAGAATCTTTTCTTACATTTCCCCCAAACGATCTTCAAGCAACCGCAACGCGCGGGTCGAATCGAGCAGCTTGTGCAGAAAACTTTTCACGTTCCACACACACCTATAGAACAATTCACTTTAGAAAACGGCCTGCGCGTAATTCTGAACGAAGACCACTCAGTCCCAGTGGTGTCGGTTGCTGTCTATTACGACGTCGGCTCGCGAAACGAGCGCGAAGGGCGCACCGGGTTTGCCCATCTGTTCGAGCACATGATGTTTCAAGGTTCCGAGAATGTGCCGAAAGCCGCGCACTTTCAATACATTTCGAACGCCGGCGGTACGATGAACGGCACGACTTCGAGTGAACGCACAAATTATTTTGAGACTTTGCCCGCCAGCCAGTTGCCGCTCGCGCTCTGGCTGGAAAGTGATCGCATGCGATCACTCGCCGTGACGCAGGATAACCTCGACAATCAACGCGAAGCCGTGAAGGAAGAAAAGCGTTTACGTTACGACAATCAGCCGTACGTTAACGGTTTTCTGCGGCTGTTCGAGATGAGTTTTCAAAACCCCGCGAATGCGCATTCGACGATCGGGTCGATGGAAGATCTGGACGCCGCAACCGTTGAAGACATCCGCGAATTCTTTCGCGTCTATTACGCGCCGAACAATGCGGTGCTATCGATCGCCGGCGATTTCGATCAGACAGAAACTCGATCTTTGATCGACAAATACTTTGCGACAATTCCCAGCCAGCAGCCGCCGCCGCCAGTGGATGTGAGTGAACCGGTCGCGGTCGCCGAGCAAACGGATGTGTTTCTCGACAGGTTGGCGCCGGTGCCGGCGTTTGCCCTCGGATGGAAGATCCCGGCGCGACGAACTCCGGAGTTTTATGCTTTGTCCCTGGCCAGCCACTTGCTGTTTGAAGGAGAAAGCGCGCGCCTTTATCAGAAACTGGTGAAGGGCGAAGAATCTATCGTGCAAATCCAGGGTGGCATAGACGAACGCCGCGGGCCGTCGGGACTGTTCATCGTCGTGATTCCAAAGCCGGATCATGAAGGCACTCATATTCGCGAGATCATATTCGACGAGATTCGACAGCTAGCCACCGCTGGCCCGAGCGCCGAAGAGATGGAAAAGTTACGCAATAACCTTTTCAACGCGGCGGTGCGAAGCCGGCAATCATCGTTGTTTCGCGCCCAGCAGATCGCCGAATCTGCGCTTTATGACAACGAGCCTGAGCTATTCAATACTGACTTGCAGACCTATCTCGACGTGACGGCAGATCAAATTCGCGACGTGGTGGCGCAACATCTGGACACAGACAACCGCGTCTTACTGATTATTGAGCCAGCCGCCGAAGAAGCTGCGCCAGCCGCACCACATGAGCCGGGCGAGCCTGATCAGCCGACGGCGCCGTTGCCACAGGTTCCGCCGTCTCCGGACGACGCACCCGCGGTTACGCCGCTGCCGGTAGCACAACCGCAAGCAATCGAATCGAATTGATCGTTCCGAGTCCCGCTCAATGAACACAACAATGCAAGCCGAAACCTTCCGTCGTGAGATGCCGTCACCGCTGGCGGCCCATCCACTCAATCTGCCGGTCCCGTTCGGTGCCACGCTTTCAAATGGTCTGGGACTGGTGCTGATCGAAGACAGGCGGCTGCCTCTGATTAGTTTTCGACTCGCGTTTAGATCCGGCGATGCGAATGATCCGGAAAACCTGCCGGGATTGAGCGACATGATGTCGCATCTCTTATCGGAAGGAACGGAAACGCGAACCAGCCGGAAAATCGCGGAAGAGATCGAACGACTCGGCGCCACCCTGTCAGTTGGATCGACTTCGGACTTCAGTACGGTCGCCGCCTCGTCGCTATCAATTTACGCCGCTGAAGTGCTCGAACTGTTAGCCGATGTGACGTTGCGATCTACTTTTCCGCAGAACGAAGTTGACCTCGCCCGCGAAAACACGAAACAGCTCTTAATTCAGCAGCGAGCGCAACCGAATTTTCTTGCTTCCGAGCGCATGGCCAGGGTGATTTTCGGGACCCATCCTTACTCGTCCATATCGCCGACCGAAGAAATGCTTGACGCGCTGACGCGTGACGATCTGCTGTCGTTCCGCGTCTCAACATTCATTCCCAACAACGCCGAGCTGGTTGTGATTGGCGATTTTCAACACGATGACTTGATAGCGCTAATCGAAGAATTGTTTGCCGGCTGGGGCCGTGGCGATGCGTCACCCGTTCCGTCGCCGGCACTTCCAACGCGCACCGAACGAACGATTTATCTGGTCGATCGTCCCGGCTCAGCTCAATCAAACATCGTGATTGCGAACGAAGCGATTACCCGCACCAGCCCGGATTATTTTCCGTTGTTGCTGATGCACACAATTCTGGGAGCTAATGCCTCGTCGCGACTGTTCATGAACCTGCGCGAGCATAAGGGATACACTTACGGCGCATATTCAAATCTGGACGCGCGCCGGCTGGCGGGAACTTTTCGCGCCACTGCGGAAGTGCGCACCGCCGTGACCGGGGCTTCAATGCACGAGTTCTTTTACGAACTGGATCGCATTCGCGACGACGCAGTATCAAATGAAGAAATCACCAACGCAAAGTCATACCTTAGCGGCGTCTTTCCCATTCGCATCGAGACCCAGGACGGATTGATCGATCAGATCGTGAATATCAAGATGCTCGATCTGCCGGACGACTATTTGCGTACTTATCGCGATCGAGTCAACGCGGTCACCACGGCCGATATTCAAGCTGTCGCGCAGAAGTACGTCACGCCGGACAAGGCAGCAATCGTGATCGTTGGAGACGCGGCGGAGATTACTGAGCAGGTTAAACCCTATTCAGAAAACATCGAGGTTTACGATACGGAAGGAAAGCTAAAGCGGTAAGTGCAAAGCGCCAAGGGATAAGAATCGTTTGGCGCTTTGCTCTTCGCCCTTAGCTCGTTGCCGGTTTCACGCTGCTCCCTGCAAGCGCTCAACATCGAGCACGCCGGATACGTTCTTTACCGAACTCATCACCTTGTCGAGGTGCTTCACGTCAAACACTTCGACAGTCACTTCGATACGGCCTTTCTGATCAGGACCTACGGACGCGCGCGCGTCGCGAATGCCGGTTTTCATGTCGGAAATTGCTCCGGTGATTCCCGCGATCATGCCGGTGCGATTCTCGGTAACGGCCAATAACTTAACCGCATAGGCGGTCTTCTCAGGCTTCGAAGCCCATTCAACCGCCACGATTCGTTCGGGATTAACCATCAACTGTTTCACGTTTTTGCAACGCGCGGTGTGGACGGCCACGCCCTTGCCGCGGGTGATGTAGCCGATGATTTGCTCGCCGTGCAGCGGATTGCAACAGCGCGCACGATTAACCATCAGATCCTCTACGCCGCGGACGACAATCGCATCATCGCCGGTAATCAGACGCTTGACCGCGCGCACTCCCGTGCGCAGCCGCGATTCTTTCTGCTTGTCGAGCGCCTCAAACTTTTCCGGGCCCAGATACTTCGCGATGACATTGCGCGGAACAATCTTTCCGTATCCGATTGCGGCCAACAGATCATCCGGACGGCCATAACCGTACTCGTTCGAGATCCGCTTCAGATCGCCGTTGCTGTCGCTCAGCATTTTCTTCACGGTAAGTTGAAAACGGCTGGCTTCTTTTTCCAGCAGCTTGCGTCCAATCTCGATCGACTCAGTGCGCTGCTGATCGGCAACCCAGTGACGCACGCGATTGCGCGCGCGCGAAGTGACGACAAAGTTCAACCAATCACGCGACGGATGCGCATTCGAGCTGCGCACTATTTCCACTACGTCACCGTTTTGAATCATGGTGCGCAACGGCACCATGCGCCCGTTGAGCCGCGCGCCGGTGCATGTATTGCCCACTTCCGAGTGAATCATGTACGCAAAGTCGACGGGAGTCGCGCCGCGCGGTAGTTGAATGACTCTCCCCATCGGAGTGAACGCGTACACATCCTTGGGATAAAGATCGAGCTTCAGCGCGTCGATGAATTCGCGCGAGTCCTTCACCTCCTGGGTCCATTCGACGAGCGATCGCAGAACCTTTAGAGCTTCATCATCCTCACGCGGCCCGCGTTTGCCTTCCTTGTATTTCCAGTGCGCCGCGACGCCCTCTTCCGCGATCAGGTGCATCTGCTCGGTACGAATCTGGACTTCAAAGGGCTGACCCTTGGAACCAATTACTGAAGTGTGCAGCGATTGATAAAGATTGTCCCGCGGTGTCGCGATCCAGTCTTTGAATCGTCCCGGCACCGGTTTCCAGGCGTTGTGAATAACGCCCAGCGCCGCATAGCAATGACGAATCTCGTTCGGAGTGATGACGCGCGCGGCAACCAGGTCGTAAACCTGATCGATATCGATCTCCTGCGCGCCCAGCTTCTTCCAGATTGAATAAAGGCGTTTGACCCGCCCTTCGATGCGCATGAAAGGAACATCGGCTTCCCGCATCTTTTCCTCGATAGTCGCGGTGATGTCGTTCAGGAAAGCCTCGTTTGCCGCCCTGCGCTTTTCCAACTGCGCGGTCAGTTCCCGATAGTCTTCCGGATGAAGGTTCTTGAATGCAAGATCCTCGAGCTCGCCGCGCAGTTTGCCCATTCCCAGTCGATGCGCGATCGGCGCGTAGATGTCCATCGTCTCCTGCGCGATCCGGCGACGCTTATCCGGGCTGAGGTATTCCAGCGTCCGCATGTTGTGCAGCCGATCAGCCAACTTCACCAGCACGACCCGTACATCGTCGACCATCGCCAGGAGCATCTTGCGAACGTTCTCGGCTTGTTGTTCTTCGCGCGACAGCTTACTGATATGCGCAATCTTGGTAAGGCCTTCAACCAAATGCGCAACTTCTTCGCCGAAATATTCACGGATAGTGCTCGCGTCCGCCAGCGTGTCTTCAACCACGTCGTGAAGTAAGCCGGTTGACACAGAGACGACATCGAGTCGCATGTCCGCAAGTATGTTGGCGACCTCCAGCGGGTGAACCAGGTATGACTCGCCGGAAGCGCGTTTTTGCCCCCGATGCTCGCGCGCGGAAAACAGGTAGGCCCGGCGCAGCAGATTGAGATCCGCTTGTGGATGATTGCGACGGACTTTGTCGCAGATTTCTTCGATGCGAATCATAAGAAAAAGAGGTCAGAGATCAGTAGTCAGAGATCAGAGAAGCTGACCTCCGACTTCTGACCTCTGTCATTATAGCAATAGGTGACGCGCGACCTCTAAGAGTCTGCGTCACCTATTCTGGAGGCCCGTAACGAGCGTACCTGTTTGTGTTTCTGGAGTTTCTAAGGTGTGGGCGTACCTGCCGCCGCGTCCGCAGCTTCTTCTTTCTTGCGTCGCTCATCGGCCAGAGCCCCGGCGCGCTTGCCGGCGACCTCTGCTTGTTTCTCGTACTGCGCCTTCTGGTCGGCCTTACCATCCATTTCAGCCTGCTTGGCGGCCTCGAGCAGAAGGTTCGTCTTATAGGACCAGGCAGATTCGTTGTTTGAATCGTACTTGATTGCGGTTTCGGCCTCTTCCAGACCCCGCACGACGCACTTCTGGATCGCGTCAAAATCCTTCTGGTCTTTCGGCTTTTTGTAAGTGACCTTTGCCGAGCCGCCTTCAGTTGAAGTTGTCTTTACATCCGGTTGCTCGGTAACTTTGTAAGAACAATCCCAGTCTTTACCGGCCAGGATAGCGTAAGCTTCAGCCCGCTTTTCGTTCGGTTGGCTTGGATCGGTGGCGCGCTTGGTAATCCAGGCGCGAAGACTCTGATCGTCCTTGATGGCTGAATACAAAACGGAAATCGCTTTGAATGCTTCGTCGTTTTTCGGGTTCTGTTGCAGTACTCGCTGATAAGCGTCAATAGCATCGCGCGCGCGTTGGACGTTGTCCGGCGAATCGACGCCGGGCTTGTACTGTTGGTGGATCACTCTGGCGATGAAAATCGGAGCTGTCGGATTACTCGGATCAAGATAGAGGGCGCGCTTGGCATGCTGTTCGGCTTCTTCGAAGCGTCCTGCTTTATAAGCCCGCGCCGTTTCGTTGAGCTCGTTCTTTGCTCTGATTTTGTTGACGAGGGTGCAGCCCGCGGTGGCGGCGACAAACAAACCCAAGATCGCTGTTGCGCCGATCCGGGACCAGGAGAATCTCATTCTGTTAGCTCCGTTAAGGAAGATGATGCCGCGCCTCCCGTAAAGCGTAAATGTCATTCCCGAGAAGATCGCCGGCGAAAATCGTCAAAGTTTTACTAGGGCAGATCGTCGACCTGCAAGCCAACCGGATTAGCGCCGGCTCCTTTGATGGCGTCGATGACCTTCACGACATCACCATAATGTAGAGCACGGGGCGCTTTAACGAACACGGTTTTCTCAATGCGCTGGTCTTCTGGAATGTTCGTCGCCGCTTCCATTCCAACCTTGTAAGCGTGCTGCTCTTTGCGTTGTTGGAAAGTCTGTTGCAGTTTAGCCGACAGCTCACTTGGGTCATTAACCGAACCCATTGCATCCTGATTGAGTTTGATCTGAAGATCCGGAGAAATCGACACCACCAAAGTAAGCGGGTTTGGCTTTAGCTTGCTTACGTCTTCGTTTGGATCTCTCTGTGTCGGTATGTCTGCCTTAAAGCGGCTCGGTTTAAGTGGCGTCACGACCATGAAGATGATCAGCAGCACCAGCAGCACGTCGATCAACGGTGTGACGTTAATATAAGGAACGGCGCGATTGCCGCTACCACCCATTGCCATAAAGTTACCCTCGATTCAAAAACTAGTTGCGACGAAGGGTCGCGAATCCCGAAGCGGATCAGGTCGCCGGCGCGGGCGCCGGGGCGGTCGGCGCAGCACCCTTGCCCTTCTTCCGGTCCGCTACCAAGCCAATCTTGTCTACGCCTTTTTCGCGCACCGCGTTGATGACCTTGACCACCTCGCCATAGCTGACGTCGATGCCGCTCTTGATGTAAACGATCTTGTCTTCCTCTTTCTTGTTCGCCAGCGCCTTCTCAACTGCGGTCTTCAAATCATCAAGATTGACTTTCTTTTTTCCCAGATAGTAATCGCCGTCCTTTGGCACCGAGATGATTACCGAGCTTTCTTTATTGATCGCCTGGTCTTCTTCCGCGTACCGCAGGTCGCGGGGGATTGCGACGGTGATGCCCTGCTGAAGAAATGGCGTGACCACCATAAAGATGATCAGCAGCACCAGCATGATATCGACCATCGGCGTGACGTTAATTTCTGACTGCAGCCCGCCGCCACCGCCGCCTGATTGCATTCCCATAACTGAAAACTCCTTTTCCCTGAGCGCGGTCGAGCACCGTTTGTCCTCGACCGAATTAAACCGCGACTGTTATGGATTCAACTGCTTCGTCCGATTCTTGATGAAGTAATCGACGAGCTCAGAAGCCGAGTTGTCCATTTCGACAATGAAGCCATCGACCTTGCCGGTGAAGTAGTTGAACAACCACACGGCCGGGACCGCAACCACCAGACCAAGCGCCGTGGTAAAGAGCGCTTCCGAAATACCACCGGCCACGGCAGCGATACCAGCGGTCTCCGCGTTCTTCATGCCGCGGAAAGCGTTGATGATTCCGAACACCGTTCCAAACAAACCCACGAACGGCGCAGTCGAACCGATGGTTGCCAGGCCTGACAATCCACGCCGGAATTCAGCCGTCTTAATCGCGATAGCTCTTTGCAATGCGCGCTTCGACGCTTCGATCTCGTCGCCGGAAATTTCACTTGATTGCTCGTGCGCGCGGAACTCCTGAAGGCCGCTGTTGACGACCATGGCCAGGTGCGACTTGCGGTGCTTGTCGCTGATGTTGATCGCTTCTTCAATGCGATTGTTCTTCAAAGCCTGGGCGACCCGTGGCGCAAATTCGCGGGACTGTTTTTTCGCCGCCGTG
>DASWQK010000161.1:0-4691 GCA_036403735.1 Pyrinomonadaceae bacterium | reverse complement strand
TGTCGTGCATGAAAGTCAACGCCGATATATATTGTGTCCATAGCGCCTCCTTTCAGTCTCCGTCAAAGAGAGCCTTGAGTTTACTCAAGGCGGGGAGGCGCTGCTTCATAACATCAGTACCGGGAGCGGTAGCGACCGGGTCACATCCTGGCAAACTCGATTCTTGCTATCAGTTGCGACCCGGTCGCTATCGCTCCCGGTACTGACCTCATCACGTCAGCGACACTTAAGACACTACCTGAGTTCAGAACAAGCGCCGGCCGTTTCGCAGGAGAAATCCGAGAAACAATCCCGCCGCCGCCGAGATCAAAATTGCCTGTCCCGGTTTTCGTCGCGCATAGTCTTTTGCTTCATCGGCAATCTCATTAAAGTTCTTTCCCTGCAAATCCTTGAACTTGTCGCCGAGTACTCCGGCCTTCTCTTCAATGTAATCACTCGCGCGCGATGCTGCGTCCGCGATTTTTCTGCCGTATTCGTTTGCCGTATCTGAGAATTCTGACATTCTGGTTTCACTCCCGAGAATCATTGATTGATTGGATTCGTTGCTCGTAAATTCCTGCATCTTCTTTGCTCCTTGATAAGCGCTCAGATTGTGTATACGAGCAAAAGCTTCAACCAGTTGCCACAATTTCGGTCATGATGAGCGCCGAAGGCGCGGCATTCAATAGCCGCGGCCATAAGGCTGTGGATGAGATATGACATTGAAATTAAGGCCCGAAGGGCCGGCAGTGACTCGAGTGAATCAATGCCGCACCTTCGGCGCTGGATTTACTCGGTCGCGGAATCCCACGGTCTTACGACCGTGGCTATTGAATGACGGTCCTTCGGACCTTGATGCTTCTTGACTTCGCTCTGGGTTCAATGGTAAGTAAGCACTTACTTCAGAGGCTCAGATTTCATTGCAAACACAAAAAAGAATTCCGGCGAATGGCGCTAACGGCGCGCGCATGACGGGCGAAAACAGACGCTTGCAAATACTGCGCGTGGCGATGCGCCTGTTTTCACAACGCGGCTTTCGCGGCACGACCACCAAGGAAATCGCGCTCGCCGCCGGCGTGTCAGAGGCGATGGTCTTCCGTCACTTTGCAACCAAGGAAGAACTTTACAGCGCCATCCTCGATCACAAAGCCTGCGTTCACGAAACCATGGATCCGTTGCAGGTCGTGGCCGACGCGGTGGCGGCCAGGGACGACCGCGCGGTATTTGAAGGTCTGGCGCTGGACGCGCTCAATCAACACGATTGCGATCCGGAATTCCATCGCCTGCTGTTGCATTCAGCCCTCGAAGAGCACGAGCTGGCGCACATGTTCTGGGAGAAGTTCGTCAAACGCGTGTATCGCACGCTGCGCAACTATATTCGCGAGCGTCAGCGCGACGGCGCGATGCAGAACATAGAGCCGCTGGTGGTCGTGCGCGCTTTCGTCGGGATGATCATTCATCATTCACTTAACAACAATCTTTGGGATCGCCAACAGCAGTTGTTGAAGATCTCGAATCAAGCCGCCGCGCGCGAGTTCACCAACATTCTGTTGCACGGCGTCTCGGTCGAACCGCGCAAGGTTGGCGGTCGTCGCAAAGTAACTCAAGGCAGAAAGCGATCGAACAAATGACGCGCTCACAATTTTTCAAATTAGTTGTCGTGCTTTCACTGGCGGCCGTCGCCGCCGGTGCTTTGTCGGCATGCAAGCGATCGAACGGTCAAACCAATGCTGCGGCTTCCGCGAGTCCGACGCCTCCGGTCGTGGAAGTGAGCACCTCGGCCGCGGTCATGCGGCAACTGCCGCAGTATTTCGAAGCGACGGGCAGCCTGGCCGCGAATCAACAGACAGATGTGGCCCCGGAAACTTCAGGCAAGGTGGCCGCAGTCGGTGTGGACATTGGCAGTTCAGTGAAACGGGGTCAGATGCTGGTCAGGCTCGAAGATGCTGACTTCAAAGACAGAGCGCAGCAGGCACAGGCTCAGCTGGATCAGGCGAAAGCAACTCTCGATCAGAATCGCGCCAAGATTGGACTGCGACAGGGGCAGAAATTCGCGCCGGAAAACGTACCCGAAGTCCGGGCGGCCCGCGCGGCGTTGGATCTTGCTGATAAAAATCTGCGGCGTTACGAGAAGCTGGTCGAGAGTGGAGACATTTCGCGCGCCACCTATGATCAGCAGGTGTCTCAGCGCGATCAAGCGGCCGAACAATATCAGGCCTTGATTCACCAGGCGCAACAGAATTTTGCCACGGTAGCAAATTCGCAGGCAGCCGTTGAAATGGCGCAATCGCAGTTATCGCTGGCCAAACGAAACCTGACCTACACGACAGTTTCGGCGCCGATGGCCGGCTATGTTTTGGATCGGCCCGCTGACATCGGCGAATACATCTCGCCCCAGCAGAAGGTCGCGACGATCGTCAGTCTGAATCCGCTCCGCGCGCGCATCGATGTGCCCGAGCAGGCCATATCTCAGATACACCAGGGCGAAAGTGTCTCGGTAAGCGTGTCGGCTTATCCGGATCGAAATTTCTCTGGCCGGGTCGCGCGGGTGTCGCCGAGCGTGACGGCGACGTCGCGCACGCTGACTGTTGAAGCTGATGTCGATAATCCGAATGCCGAACTGAAGCCGGGACAATTCGCGACGATTCGCATTCTGCTGCCGCACAATGCGCCCGCGGTGCTGGTGCCGCAACGGGCCCTGCGAACGATTTCGGGTGCCACGTACGTGTTCGTGATCAAGAACGGTTTCGCGCAGCAGCGGCTGGTGCAGAGCGGACAAACCGAAGGCGATCTGGTGGAGCTGAAAAGCGGCGTGGCGGCGGATGAAATCGTCGCCATCAGCAATGTGGATCAGTTGAGCGATGGGGCGGCGGTAAGGCAATAGGGTGGAGTCCGTTTAGAGGCGGGCTACCGCCCGCCGAGGCGAGCCAGATGCTCGCTCCCGGGGAAAGATAATGCAAAAACTTGCTGAAATTTGTGTGCGGCGACCGGTGTTCGCCACGATGCTCATCCTGAGCATCACGGTCGTCGGGTTGTTCTCGTTTCGATCGCTCGGCGTGGATCTCTTTCCCAAGATCGATCTGCCCACGATCACGGTCACCGTGGTGAATCCCGGCGCGTCGCCGCAGGAGATCGAAACTGAGATCACCGATAAAGTCGAAGGCGCCGTTAACACCATCAGCGGTATTGATGAGCTGCGCTCGACTTCGGTGGAAGGCGTCTCGCAAGTATTTATTAACTTCGTTCTGGAAAAAAACGCCGACGTGGCCGCGGAAGAGGTTCGCAATAAGGTCGATCTGATCGTCAACGATCTGCCGGAAACTGCGGAAGTTCCGATTGTGCAGAAGCTCGACACTGACGCGACTCCCGTTTTGCGGATCGCGGTGTCGGCGCCGCGCAGTCTGCGCGAAGTTACTGACATTGCCGACAAACAAATCAAGCGGCTGATCGAGCCACTGAACGGAGTCGGCAATGTCGAGATCGTCGGCGGCCGCAAGCGCGAGATTGAGATTTGGGTCGATCCCGACAAGATGCGCGCCTTCAATGTGTCAGCGGCGGATGTTGCGACGGCGGTGAAGCTGCAGAACATGGAACTACCCGGCGGCCGCGTCGAAGAAGGGCAACGCGAACTCACCGTGCGCACGATGGGCCGCATTCCGGATCCCGCGCAGTTCAATAATCTGGTGGTCGCCAACCGTGGAAATTATTCGGTTAAGCTCAGCGACATCGGTTACGTCGAGGACGGCGCCGAAGAGCAACGGACTGAAGCGCGACTCAATGGTCAGCCCGCGGTGACGCTCGTGGTTTCGAAGCAGTCGGGCCAGAACACGGTTGCCGTTGCGGATGCGGTGAAAGAACGGCTCGCGGAAATTCAACCGACGTTGCCCGCTGGGGTGAAGACCCAGTTGGTTGGCGACCAGACAATCTTTATCAAAGCCGCTCTGCACGCGATCAATCTGCACCTTGTCGAAGGCAGCATTCTCGCGGCCATTGTTGTCTTCGTGTTTCTCTGGAACTTTCGCGCGACGTTCATCGCGGCAATCGCGATTCCGACTTCGATCATCGCCACCTTCGGATTGATGGCGGCGATGGGTTTTACACTCAACCAGATCACGATGCTCGCATTGACATTGATGGTCGGCATTGTGATTGACGATGCGGTGGTGGTGCTGGAAAACATCTTTCGCTTCATCGAAGAAAAGGGCGTGCCGCCATTCCAGGCAGCCATCGAAGGCACGCGCGAAATCGGCATGGCAGTCACGGCTACTACGCTGTCACTGCTGGCTGTTTTTCTGCCGGTCGGTTTTATGGCCGGCATCGTCGGACGCTTCATGTCTTCGTTTGGATTTACTTCTTCGTTCGCAATTGCGGTTTCTTTGATCGTTTCGTTCACGCTGACGCCGATGCTGGCGGCGCGCATGATCAAAAGAAAGAAATCCGGGCCCGCAAAGAATCCCGTCAGGAAATCCGACGCCGACGACCGCGGTTCGCTGGCTGAATTCAAAGACAAGTACGATCAAGCCAGCTCGAAACAATCGCGATTCTACCGGCCCATCGATCGCACTTATACATGGATGCTCAAGTGGTCCATGGGCCATCGCTGGGCCATCGTTTTATTGTCACTGCTGGTGATCATCAGTACGGTGCCGCTGTTCATGTTAGTCGGCAAGAACTTCCTGCCGGTGGACGATCAGGCGCAGTTCGAAATCAAC
>DASWQK010000160.1:0-6670 GCA_036403735.1 Pyrinomonadaceae bacterium | reverse complement strand
CTTGATTTCGATCGAGAAAGTAAACCGAATGGAGCCAGGCCATTGTGCCGGACGGCTGGCGGATCCATGGCGAAGCGAAGACGGTGAGCAGTGAGCAGTGAGCGGTAAGCAGCAGGAAAAAGAAAGTGCGTAGTGAGCAGTGAGCAGTTAAAGCGCGAAAGATCTTTGCCCCTGCTCCGCCGCGTAGCCGCAGAATGTTTCTAGTCCAAAGCATTTGAAATCTCGCTAAGCTCCGTCAGGAGCGAAACAGTTTCTGTCGCCCATGAATGGGCTGGTCGAGAACTCCAACAATGCGTGAATCTATAAATGTCTCGTGCTTAACGCGACTCAGACAAAAACTGGAAACGACTTAGAACAGTCCACCTCTAAACAAATTCGCAAACGTGAGCACCTGAGTGAATCCCATGATCGTTTGCAGTTTCTTCAACGTGTTGCCGGGCACGATCACTTGATCGCCCGGAACCAGATAGACGGAATCGGGAGTCTGACCCTTGTACACCGCAGTCAGGTTCACGGGAATTGGCTTTAATGTTCCATCCTGCTGTTTGCGCAGCACGACAATCTTGCTGCGATTCCCCGTCTGCAAAACGCCGCCGGCTTCCGCAACCGCTTCGGTCACAGATAAGCGCCGGCTCATTAATTTGATCCCCGGCTGGGCGACGTCGCCGACCACGCTATAGCGATACGATCCCGCCTGGTCCAGAGAGACCGAGACCTGCGGACCGATGATGAATTCGTCATAGCGTTTCTTGATTAACTCGGCGACCTGATCCGGAGTCTTGCCATTCACAAACAAACCACCGTCAATCAGCGCGAGATAGATGCGGCCGCTCGGTGGAATCTTGATTCCCTGCTTTGAATATTTTTCCTGCCCAAACACATTTACGGAGATCACATCCTCCGGGCCAAGGCGATAGTTCGTGAAAAAGTTGTTGTAATACGGAACGATCGCTTCCTCTTCAGAAGCTTCGTCGGTGCGATTAGTCTTCCCATCGGCGGTGACTTCGGGCGCCTGTTTCTTTTTGTCCTTATCGGTTTTCGGGTCCGTTGTTTTATCGGTCTTAACGTCGGACGCTTTGTCATCAGACGCTTTTACATCCGTGTCAGTAGCCGGCTGTGTTCCATCTGCCGCGGTGCGTCGTTGACGCGTCGCGTTGGTTGGCGACTGTGCGAATGTGCCTACAGTGATCGTCATCGCGATCAGCAGGACAAGAGTTTGAGTTGACAGCTTTTTCATGATGTAACCTCTCTTTTCTTTTCGTTTAGACGCGGGACTTGTCCCGCCATCTGAGAGGCGGACAAGTCCGCCTTCTAAACGAAATCTGGCGGGCGGTAGCCCGCCTCTAAACTGACTACGTTCCTCTGCCGGACAAAATCGTCTTGATCGTTTCGAACATGATCGTCGCGTCGAGCATCACGTTCTGGTTCTTGATGTAGTACAGGTCGTACTCGAGTTTCTTCTTTGCATCTTCAATCGATGCGCCATACGGATATTTGATCTGGGCCCAACCGGTCAGACCGGGCGCGATCAGGTGCCTTTGTTCGTAATAGTCGATCTCCTGCGCCAGTTGTGAGACAAAGTGGGGCCGCTCCGGGCGTGGCCCGACAAAGTTCATGTCGCCGCGCAGGATGTTCCAAAACTGTGGGATCTCATCGACCCGAATCTTGCGAATGACTTTACCGACACGCGTCATGCGATTGTCGCCGCTGCTGGCCCAGACTGGCCCGTTTCTTTCCGCATCGACGCGCATCGAGCGAAATTTCATCAAGGTGAACGTGCGGCCGTTCTTGCCGACGCGCTCTTGCCGGTAGAGTACCGGGCCGCGTGAATCGATCTTGATCAGGAGCGCAGTAAGTAAGGCGATCGGCAGCGAAAGAACCGCGCCCACCAAAGCCACGATCCGGTGAATGATGATTCGCAGGACTTCATTGACGCGGGCGCGTTGTCCGCGACTGGAGAAGATCAGCCACGAAGGACGAATCATGTCGAGCAGTACCCGTCCGGTCAGCCGCTCATAGAAAGATGCGCTTTCTTCAATCGAAACATCGCCCGATAAACTCAAGCGCAACAGCTCCTGTGTTGGAAATTGTCCGCGGCGGTCTCCGATCGCGACGACGATGCGATCGATGCTTTCGCGCTTGACCAGCGCAGCGAGTTCGGAAGTCAGACCGATCACTTTCGGATTGATCAAGCTCTTGCCAACCAGTTCGGGGTCGTTATCGACAAAACCAACGATGCGAAAACCTGCGTCAGGGCGATGGAGCGTCTCTCTCGCGACTTCAATTGCGAAAGGTCCCGAGCCAACGATCAAAATCCGTTCGCCAAGTTCGGGGTGGCCCAGCACCCAGTGAATTCCCAGCCGCCAGCCGACCATCAGCAACAGCGCGACGGGCAACGAGATTAACGAAACGCCGCGGCCGATCATCACCTGCGGCACCACGTAGAACAGCAACGCCAGAGCGATCCAGGCGAGCCCCAGTGCCTGCAGCATGCGCAAGACCAATTCGCCGCGATCGTGCATCACGACAAAGTCGTAGAGATCGAAAAGATAGAACGAGGTGAGACAAAAGATCGTCGCCAGCGCGGCTTTATAAAAGCCGTGACGATGGATCAGAGCGTCCTCCGCGTCGATTGCTCCCAGACGCGCGTAGACCGCTACTATCAAGCCGCAGAAAAGCAACATCGCTTCGACCAGCAGCAGCAGGAAAGTCCGGGTGTTGTGACGCGAAGGTTTCATTGATTGATAGTCAAGTATCGTTTAGAGGCGGGCTACCGCCCGCCCGCTGTCGGGCATTAGCCCGACTCTAAACGGCAACCGAGAGTGACTCGTCACGAGATCTCTTCCTCCTCGATATAAATCATTTCGGGTTCGTCTTCGACGACTTCTCGATCGGCGACATTCCTGGTTGCAGCAGACGCCACGCGCTGATGTCGCGGCTGATAGTAGTAAGCGGCATCGTCAGTTTTTCCTGCGGCGCGATTCAACACCACACCCAGCATGCGTTCGCGGGGCAATTGCTCGAGCAGCCGATCGACAACCGCGTAACGCGTCACGCCCGCGCGCACCACCAGCATCGCCGCATCCGCGCGATTGATCAGAAGGTTGGCGTCGGTGAACACGCCCAGCGGCGGCGCGTCGATGATGATGAAATCGAAAAGTTTGCGCGCTTCTTCCAGCAAGCGGCCGAAGCGTGGGCCGGACAACAACTCAGCCACGTCTTCACGAGCCGCGCCCCCTGGCAATAGATGCAAGCCCGAAGGTTCCAACTTGAGAATCGCCTGGGTTAACCTTGTTTCTCCGGTCAGCACTTCCGACAAACCAAATTCAGTTTGAATGCCCAGATATTCCGCGGCGCACGGCTGTCGAAGATCGGCGTCGATCAGCAATGCAGTCGCTCCATCTGTCTGGGCCAGAAGCCAGGCAAGATTGAGTGCGGTCAGAGTTTTTCCTTCACCCATGCCGGCGCTCGTGATTACGAATGCGCGTTTTTGTTCGCGCTCACCTGCTTGCAACAGTCGCGTGCGTAACGCACGAAACTGCTCGCACTCCGGCGAACGCGGATCAGTTATCGCAACTAGATGTGGTTCGACACGCGCGGTCGAGACTTCTCGTGAAGAGAACTCGACCCCGCGTGCCGATCCAACAGCGCCCAAGGTTGCCCCAGCATCACGGGAAGCTGTTCCCGCGGGGAGTGCCGGCCCGCTGGCCGCCTCCGACGTGTGCGCAGTGGACGCTGAATCGTAGGCCGACGGCATTCCGGTGAAAGCGTTTCGCTCCCAGGGATGATCGTGTCCGTTTCCCGGCCAGCCGGGATACAAAACATTTCCGGAATTGCCATTCTGGCGAACTGAAGATTTCGAAGATGTGACTTGACGCTCAGCGGACTCGGCCCGCTTCAGCGCGTCATAGACTCTGCCCATTGTTTCCTCTCCCAAGACCGGAATGACGGAAGGCCGCACCCAGTTCGTCTATGCTGGTTTCGGAATCGCTTCGTGAGTGTTCGTGAAAGATGATGTCGGCGTCAGGCTCAGGCGCAATGCGCACGAACTCAGAAGGTTCGTCGGCAGGTTCCCTGTGTTTGCCGTTACCGTTGCCATTGCCTATGGACCAAAGTTCAGCGCGACTGGCGGCGGGAAAGATTCGCGCGGGAGCTTCGCGCTCCTCAACTTTTGCGATGCGCGGCAGCACGTCGAATGTCTCCGCCACTTCCTGGATCATCGCTTTACTTATGATTGGTTCACTGGCCGCAAATCCGTTCAGCATTGCGTTGTCACAGAGGTTATTAATCGCGCGCG
Organism: Pyrinomonadaceae bacterium; assembly: GCA_036403735.1. Classification (GTDB taxonomy): domain Bacteria; phylum Acidobacteriota; class Blastocatellia; order Pyrinomonadales; family Pyrinomonadaceae; genus UBA11740. The sequence continues at coordinate 2,373 of DASWQK010000160.1, read as the reverse complement.
GAATTCCGGCCGTGCAGCGAAAGATGTAATCAATCGCGCCGGGTGAAAAGATATCCGCATCGCGGGCTCCGGCAACTTTCAAACGCGAGCTGATGTATTGCGCAACCTCTTCCACGTTTGGCAGTGCTTTTATCTCGCAGCGCAAAGCCACTCGCTGTTTGAGCTGGCGGAGCTCCGGGTAATTCAGCACCTCGCGCAACTCCGGTTGGCCGGTCAGCACGATCTGCAATTGCTTCGCAGTGTCGGATTCGAAGTTGCACAGCAGGCGAATCTCTTCCAGGACCTGCGGCGAAAGTCCGTGTGCTTCATCGACAATCAGCACCGTGCGCAAGCCACGGCTGTGGCGCGCGTCGAACACTTTGCCTAATTCGAAAAGCAGATCCGACTTAGTCTCCCAATTCTGAATGTCGAATAGAGTTGCGAGATGTTGATAAAACTCTGTAACCGAAAGACGCGGGTTGAAGATGTAGGCGACCATCACGGTGCGATCCAATCGTTTCATCACCCAGCGCAGCATCGTCGTTTTGCCGGTGCCGACTTCGCCGGTGACGACGATCAAGCCTTTGCCGCTTTCAATCCCGTAGTGCAGGTTCGCCATTACTTCGGTGTGCGAAGGCGTGAAATAGATGAAGCGCGGATCGGGTGTCAGCGCGAATGGCAACTCTTTCAGTCCGTAAAAATCGATGTACATGTTCTCCTCCGTGGCAATAGTTCGGAGTTCCGCTTTTAAGCGGCCGCCTGAAGGGCGGAACTCCAAACAACTACATCAGAAACTTTTCAAATATGTGCGTCAGCCGCAGCACGAACGCGAGCGCCGGTATCGCCACGATGGCGAACGCTACAGACGCAGCCATCGCAAACACTTTGCGGCGGGGAATGGCGCGCGCCTCCATCGGCGTGAGCAACTCAGGGATAGTCGCGAGCACTGGCAGATTCGTATAGTGCTTCGCATCTTCCGTGGTTTGAATCGTGAACAAGCGGCGAAGCTCGAATGCGACGGCAAGCAACAGACCAAGCGCCAGCCCAATTCCGAATCCTGCGGCAGTCAACACCGCGCGTTTCGGCGCGACCGGACGTTCCGGCAGATTTGCCGGGTCAACAACCTGGATGCCGCCGCCTTGTTGATCCTTGGCAGCGTCCGCCCCCATCACGACTTTCTGTTGCTGGCCCAGCAGATTGTCATAGTTCAGCTTCTTCGTTTGATATTCGCGATCGATTGCTTCAATGCCGACTTCGGCATTCGGGATCGCATTGATGCGCGCGTCGAGTTCGGCAATCTGTTTGTTCGTCTCGTCAAGCATTTTTTGTTGACGCTCGGTATCACTGTCCATCATCGCGATTTGCGTCTTTAGACTGAGAATCCGCGGGTCGCTTAGTTGGATCAGTTTCTGTTTTCGTTCTTCGATCTTGGTCTTCCAATCGTTAATCATCAGGTCTTGTTGGGCCTTGATGTCTTCGATCTGGTGTCGCTTGGCGATAATGTCAGGGTTCTTTTCCCGCAAAGTCGTCAGCAGGTTTTGCAACTCACCTTCGTACTCAGAGCGGCGGCGAACCAGTTCGGCCCAGGCCAAAGTCGTCTTTGGATCGGTTGTGTTCTCAGCGCTGAGCGCGATTTCCTGATCGTAACTCTTGGTGATGTCTGCCAGCTGACTGCGATAGGCGGAGCCCATGTCGCGCGAGCGCCCGAGTTCAGAAATCAAAGCTTTCTGGCCTTCGTGCAGAGCAGTAAGACGGCCCACCAGCGCCTGAGATTGCGACGGCAGGTTGTTCATGTTTTGTTGCAGGTAAGTCAGCCGCTGAGTGTCGATCGAGTCGAGCTCATCTTTCGCCTGGCGCACCTGCTCTTCAATGAATTGTTTCGCCGAGGTCCCGGCGTTGACTGTGCCTTTGGTCTGCTCGTCGATGTACTTGCTCGCGAGTTCGGCAGCGACAGCCTGCGTCGATTTCGGATCGCGGCCGCGATAGGTGATGTTGAAGCCGTTCGTAATTTCGTGGTTACTCGTGTTGACTTCGACTTTGATCTGCTTGCGCATTGAATCGATCAGCAATTCCATCGGCTCTCCGCGCCGGCGTTCGTCTTTGTACAGATCGTATTTCTCCATCAACGGCTGCAGTGAACTGCGGCTGGTGACGACCTGCGAGATGCTGGTTAATTCACGCGTCAACGTTTCTTCGGTGATGGTCGGCACGACGGTGTTTGGCAGCGTCGAGGTGGTCACCACAATCAGCGTCGTCGATTCGTAAACGTCGGGCAGTCGATAGACGACGTACGAAATGGCCAGTCCTACGGCAATTGTCGGCAGCAGGATGAGCCACTTGCGCTTACGAACGATGTCGAAGTACTCGCCGATTTTTCGTGGTCGAAATTCAACA
>DASWQK010000159.1:0-5090 GCA_036403735.1 Pyrinomonadaceae bacterium | reverse complement strand
GACTATTTTTGAACATACTCCCAGCGGGGCCATAACCGCGGTCAGCGAAGAAGGAGGACAGCCCCTGCTACAAGTTGCTTACAATGCAACTAACCGTCCAGTGCGCATGTCGAGCGCGGGTAACGCGGCAGAACTGACCTTCGATACAAACAATCGTATGACCCAGTCACTCTCCACGGATCCGTTATCGAAGGCGTATACTTACGATGACTTGGGCCGGATCTCCTCGAGCACTGAGAACGGAGTGCGTACGGACTACACCCGTGATACGCATGGCAACATCACACTCGCGAAGAGCGGCGATCCCACACAGAGCTATCAAGCTGCCTACGATGAGCGTGGTCGAATGATCAAGGGGGAGTCCGGCACCGGGAGCAAGATCTCCAAGGAGTATGATTCGGCCGGCAACACCATCGCATTCACAACTGGGCAGAGTGGGCGGTTCGAAAGAGAGTTAGATGCAGCAGGGCGGGTTACGACGGAGCGGTTTCCTTCTGGCCTTTCCTTAAACTACGAGCGCGACGCTCGCGGGATAGTTACTAAGAAGAGCGACAATAAGGGCCATTTCGTCAGCATTGAACGTGACGCTGGCGGGGCGGTCACGGGATTCGTCACGGCCAATGGCAGTTGGCTCCGGGCGACACATGACCAGGCGGGGCGTATCGTCGGCCTTAAGACTTCGGAGGGCAAGGGTCGTACCTATGCTTATGACGGACGGGGTGCGCTGACCGAGTTCACTAATGCTCGCGGCCAGCACAAGAAGCTCAGGTACGACGGAAGCGGTCGCATCCAGTCCATCGACGATGATGGTGGCAACAAGATGACGATTGACAGAGATCGGACAGGGCATATACAGCTGATTTCTTCATTCAACAGCAGCGGATCGAGGCACGATTATGATGCTAAAGGTCAACTTCTTGCGGCCAACGCTGCGAGGAGCCGCGTGCAATTCATCAAGGCTGTTTACAGTGTGTCCTCGGTAGAGGTTGGTTCGCCTGATGAATTTGACTGCGTTTTTGGGTTGGATGGATTTTTTGGAGACGGTTTTTGGTCCGATTCCGGTGCCGGTCCCGGATTCGGCTATGATCCGTTTAATACTTTCGGGTCCGGCTGCGGGTTGGGCTTTGGGGGTGGTGGTTGCGATCCATTTGCCGGGTTTGATCCATTTGGATCTGGATTCGGCTTCGATCCATTCGCATGTAACTCATTCTTCGGTGAAACCCGTCAACAATGCATCGCCCGACATATGGCCGCCTGTGACCTACAGTTCTATGCATGTTTGGGGTTAACTGTTACCGGAGGTATAACGGTCTTCGCTACCTGTGATATAGCTACTCTTATTTTAGGAACGCCAGCTTGTGCGGTTCTTACCGGCGTGGTCGGTGTGGTGGGCGCCGCCGCGTGCGTCTTACACGGAACGGCGTGTAACTGGAATGCCCAGGACGGATGTCCGGATTCCTAATTGGTAAAGAGTATGGAGCGGAAAGGGAGTTCTAAGATGAGACTTCAAACAGAGATGGCGCCAAAGTTTAAGGGATTGTTTGGAGTCACTCTTATGCTACTTGGAATCTCCCTTTTCGCGCTTTTCATATATGTTAGGTTCATTAGTCCTTCGGCCAGGGACACGGTCAAATCAGGGTTCCTTTCGATTCTCCTTATTGGCTTTTTGGCTATGCTTGTGACAGCAAGCTTAATTAACTTCTCTGGGATCGCAAGTCGGGCATACCCTTCCATAGCTCGGTTGCCTTCCAGAGTTTTTATGATACTGACTCTCTGTTGCCTGGTGTTTACCGTCGTCTTGGGTTACCGGATCGATTCGATCAGAATTGTCCTCTACCTCCTTACCTGCCTGCTCGTCTCATTGGCTCTCAACCTGGTCGTCTACGTCAGAGTTGGGAAGCAGAAGCAACACCCATAACATGGTTGGTTTCAAGGTTGTGTATCGAGCCAGACCAGCATTTAGCACCGAAAGTATGTTGATGCTGAATCAATCGACCGTGTTTGAACTCAAGACAAATTCACTTGACCCCTCCTAACTAAGCAGTTGCTCTGGCGATAGCTCGTAAGCTATAAACATCGCGCTCCTACGGAGCACTACAATATGATCTTTCGTGGGCCATATCCTGATGTCGCGATTCCCGAAGTCTCGATCACCGACTTCATCTTCGCATCGACGGCTGCCTTCAAAGACAATACGGCGCTGGTGGATGGGCCGAGCGGGTGCTCGCTGACGTATGGCGCGTTTGAAGACGCGGTGCGCCGGGCGGCGGCCAGTCTTGCGGCCCGGGGTTTCAAGAAAGGCGACGTGTTCGCCATCTTCAGCACTAACTGCGTCGAGTACGCGATCGCGTTTCACGCTGTGGCAATTCTCGGCGGCATCAACACCACGCTCAATCCGCTGTACACGGCCGAAGAGGCAGCGTTTCAATTGCGAGACGCGGGCGCAAAGTTCCTGGTGACAGCCCCGCTATGTATCGAAAAAGCAAAGGCGGCCGCGAAGCAAGCGAAGATCGAAGAGCTGTTTGTATTCGGCGAGGCGGAAGGCGCGACCCCGTTCGCATCTTTGCTCGAGAGTGACGGCGAAGTGCCGCACGTCGAGATCAATGCGAAAGAAGATCTGGTGGCGCTGCCTTATTCAAGCGGCACGACCGGGTTGCCGAAAGGCGTGATGCTCACGCACTACAACCTGGTCGCGAACATGTGCCAGATGGACGGGCTCGACTATTTTCATCGCGACGATATTCTGCTGTGCGTGTTGCCGCTGTTTCATATTTATGGATTGGTCGTGGTGCTGAATATGGGCCTGCACCTGGGCACGACGATCGTGATTATGCCGCGATTCGATCTCGAGCAGTTCCTGGAATTGATTCAAAAATATCGAGTGACTCTCTCTCACGTTGTGCCACCGATCGTTTTGAAGTTGACGAAGGATCCGCTGGTCGACAATTACGATCTTTCAAGTTTGAAAATGATTTTCTCCGGCGCGGCGCCCCTGGGTGCGGATTTGTCGCAGGCTTGCATGAAACGAATTGGCTGCGGGATTCGCCAGGGCTACGGAATGACTGAAACAAGTCCCGTGACCCACAGCAGCCCGGCTGATCCGGCAATGATGCGACACGGATCCGTGGGGACGGCGGCGCCGAACACGGAAGTTAAACTGGTCGATCCCGCAACCGAAGCCGAGCTTGGTCCAAACCAGGAAGGCGAAGTTTGCGTCCGCGGTCCGCAAATCATGAAAGGTTATCTTAACAACACGGAAGCGACGGCGCGCACTGTAGATGCGGACAATTGGCTGCACACCGGCGACATTGGTTACGCCGACGAAAATGGTCACTTCTTCATCGTCGATCGCGTGAAAGAATTAATTAAGTACAAAGGTTTTCAGGTGGCGCCGGCGGAACTCGAAGCAGTTTTGTTAACGCATCCAGCGATCGCCGACGCGGCGGTGATTCCGTCTCGCGACGAAGAAGCGGGCGAAGTGCCAAAGGCATTTGTGGTGATCAGGCACGAGACTACGGCCGAAGAGATCATGAATTTTGTCGCCGCGCGCGTTGCGCCGCACAAAAGAATTCGCGAGGTCGAGTTCATTACCCAAATTCCGAAGTCACTATCAGGCAAAATCCTGCGAAGAGTTTTAGTTGAACAGGAGCGGGCAAAGCAGGCGGCTGCTAAGGTCGTTTAGACACGGGCTAACGTGCGGGCGGTCGGGCAGTAGCCCGACTCTAAACGTGGAGAAGATTGTAGCCCGACTCTAAACGTGGAGAAGACTAATGACTGAACAGGTTTCACCGGACAGAGTTTCGCGCGCCGTGCGCGGTTATTTCCTGGCGATTCGTGCGATGGACGCCGAGGCGTTTGCGAATTCATTTGCGGAAGACGGCACGACTTATGATCCGCATGGCTCAACTGCGATCACGGGTCGCGTGGCCTTGCGTGAGTTCTTTCAATCGATCTGCCAGAATTTCAAGAGTGTCGCGTTGACGGAAGACTCGATCTTTGTCGCCGGTGATGGCGCCGCCGTGAAATGGACCGGTAAGGGAACCAGCACCAGCGGCCGCGAAGTGAACTTCGAAGGCATCGACGTGCTTGAAGTGAATGACGACGGCAAGATTCAGACGATTCACGCGTATTGGAATCCGGGGGAAATGATCGCGCAATTGTGAATTGGGATCGATCGTTTCTGTTTAGACGGCGGACTTGTCCGCCGATCTCACGGGACAAATCTCGCGTGGACGCCGCGCCGGACAAGTCCGGCGTCTAAACAAAGTTAGATTGACCTTAGGTCTCTTCAAATGTCTCAAATCATAACCAGCGCGCCCGCCTGGACGATTCCGGGCTTTCTCGAAGCGCGCGAAAACAATCATTTATTCATTAGTGGCGCTGACGCGACCGCGCTGACTTACAAGTACGGTACGCCGCTGTTTGTTTTTTCTGAAGCGCGCATTCGCTGGAACATCGCGCGTCTGCAATCCGCAGCAAAGCAAGTCGAACGGCCGATCAAATTCTGCTACGCATCCAAAGCCAATTCGAACATGGCAGTGCTCGGCGTGGTGCGCGAGGCCGGCATCGACATCGAAGTGAACAGCGGCGGCGAACTTTACAAGGCCCTGCGCGCCGGTTTTCGTCCCGATCAAATCATTTTCAACGGCACCAGCAAGACCGATGAAGAGCTTGATGAAGCGGTGCGCGCCGGCATCTATTCGATCAATGTAGATTCGATTTATGAAATTGAGCTGGTCGAAAACGCCGTGCGGCGCGCGCGCAGCGAACTGAATTCAGGCTTGCCGCCCGCGCGCATTGCTCTGCGCCTGGTTCCTGAAATCGGCACGCGCTCGCACCTCGGTCTGCAGACCGCTTTGCTGACTTCCAAGTTCGGCATCTCTTCATCCGAAGTGCTCGATGCATTTCATCGCGGCTTACAAAACCCGGAATTGATTCACGTCTGTGGCATTCACATTCACGTCGGATCGCAAACGCCGGACGTCGAGCCGTTCGCCGAAGCGTTCAAGAGCATGTGGAACCACCTGATAACGATTCATCGCGAGACCGGTCTTACGCTCGAGCATATCAATCTCGGCGGCGGCATTCCG
>DASWQK010000158.1:0-6627 GCA_036403735.1 Pyrinomonadaceae bacterium | reverse complement strand
TGGATTCAGCGATCATCGACTATGCTCTGGGAAACTTCCGAAACGTTTGCTGAGACGAAGTTCAGCCAGTGACTGGATTAATGCGGGTGCCCGCTTGTTAGAGTCGAACTTCTGAACCCCTGGGTGTGAAGCGACGGCTATGAGCCAAAGCGGGCGTTAACCCCAATGAGTCAAATTATCGAGACGCACTCAATCCTGTTCAGGGATAACTCGTGGCCGAACGCGGTGGCATCTTACTCGAAAGGGCTGGCTTATGCACAATTTAGGCAGGCTTTCTAAATCTGGCGGTCCATGACCGCGGGTCGGAGACCGGGGGGGAAAGTGGTCGCTCCGGCAAGTCGAAGACTTGCCGCGCATCGGCGTGGCAAAGCCATGGCGGAGTGGCCTTACAGTCTTACGCTGATAGAGCCAGCTTGCTTTCAAAGCAATGCCGAATGTCGTCGGCTTCCACGGTGTCGCGCTCAAGCAATAACTCGACCAGGCGCGCGATCGAATCCTGCTGTGAAGTGACTACCTCACGGGCTCTTAGGAGTTGCGCGTTGATGATCTGGTTGGAGGCGTCATCGGCTCGATCCAGAAGGCTCTGACTTTGATATTCGCTTTGTGATTCACCGAGATAGATCGGGCCCAGAGGGCTCATCCCGAATTCGCCGACCATCTTTCGCGCAATTTCCACTGCCCGCTCGATGTCGTTCGATGCTCCGGCAGTCATTGTGTCCAGCACCACCTGTTCGGCGGCGCGTCCGCCCAGCAGCAACGCGATCTGATCTTCCAGATACTCGCGCTTCTTCATCAGGCGATCGCGCTCCGGCAGAGACTGTGTGACTCCCAGAGCACGGCCGCGCGGCAGGATGGAAACTTTGTGAATCGGATCGCCGTTTTTCACCGCCAGTCCGACCGCGACGTGTCCAGCTTCGTGAACTGCAGTCGCATAACGCTCGTCTTCATCCATCATGAACCCCTCGCGCGCTGCACCCATCAGGATGCGGTCGCGCGCTATTTCAATGTGTTTGCGTGCGACTGAATCAGAGTTATCTCGCGTGGCCGCGATGGCGGCTTCGTTCAAAAGATTAGCCAGGTCGGCCCCGGAAAAACCGGGAGTGCCGCGCGCTATCCAATTGAGATCGAGTTCATCATCGAGCGGAATGTTTCGCGCGTGCACTTTCAGAATTGCTTCGCGACCTCGCAAGTCAGCGAGGTTAACCATAATTTCGCGGTCGAACCGGCCGGGCCGGGTTAATGCCTGATCGAGCACGTCCGGACGATTAGTCGATCCGATGACGACGATGCTGGACGACTGATCGAAGCCGTCCATCTCTATCAACAACTGATTTAGTGTCTGGTCCTGATCGGCCGAGCCCGAGTCGTTGCCACGGCCGCGCTGACGTCCCAAAGCGTCAATCTCGTCGATGAAAATAATGCAGGGCGAAAGCTTTCGAGCGCGGGCGAAAAGCCGCCGCGCACGCGCCGCGCCGACACCCGCGAATTTCTCCTGGAAGCTCGAGCCTGAGACCGAAAGAAATGGCACCCCCGCTTCACCGGCAGCGGCACGCGCGAGCAGAGTCTTGCCCGTGCCCGGTGGTCCATATAGCAGAATGCCGCGCGGCGCGCGTCCACCAAGACGTCCAAAGCGGATCGGGTCGCGCAGAAATTCGATAGTCTCAGACAGCTCCGCTTTTGCTTCATCAACGCCGGCGACGTCGGCGAAAGTTGCGCCTTGCTTGCCACTGTGATCGGCCAGGCTGAAGCTTCCGCCGCGACCATTGACAGTAGCGTGCACTCGCCAGCCAACCAGCCCGAGCAGCAGAACCACCAGGACCGGCCATGAATAGATGAAGACAGTGGCGATTAGAGTCGGCTGTGTCGAAGCAAACTCAACCGGTACGCGGTTCTTTCGAAACAGCTCAACGATCGTTTGCCGGAAAACTTCGCCGGTCACTGTAGTCTGAAACACCGTGCCGTCGCTGCGCTTCACGATCAGCGAGTCGTTCTCAACCAGCACCGATGCGGCCGCACCACTCTCGGCAATCGCATAAGCTTCGGAATAATTAATCGTCTGAACCGGCAACGTTGTTTGGCGATAACGTATGACTGATATCGAACCTGCTATCAATGCCGTAGCGATCAGCGCGAGGAGAATCAACGTAGTTCGTTGGGAACGACCGGCAAACTTCTTAATACGAAAAGCCATAGAACCTTCCAGGGGGATATCGCTGCAAGCGTCGAAACCTGCGGCGAACAATCTAAGTAATCAAAAGCAATTAGGATTGAGAGCGAAGGCGTGTCGGGGGAACCATACAACGCAAAACCCTGTGAGCTGTCAAAAGCACTTGCCGTGCGACAAGCAGCGTCAATTTACCAATCATGCGTAATGAAAGTCCAGCGAATTTTAGTAATTTGGTGATGACATGCCTCTGCCGCGCCGACGCGCCGCAAACTCAACTATCATCAGCCCGAGTTACTTTCATCACCTTGAAGCTACTGGCGCAATGGCTCTGCCACGCCGATGCGCGGCAAGTCTTCGACTTGCCGCGGAGTCTTCTTTAAATCTGGCGGTCTATGACCGCCTCCAAATGATCTTATCAATATCAACTTTCAACGGCTCATCTTCGTTTGGGCGGTTCTTCCAAAGGCGAGCACTAGACCAGCGATAATCCTCCGCTCGCTCTACCAAGCCCGCCCGCACGGGATTCTGATGAATGTAATTGACCTTCTGCATGAATGTTGATTCGCTGACGATCGAAAAGATATCTGAATCATGTTGCCACAACGAGTAGCGATGATTTCGTTTCCAATTGTCGTGCTCCAGCTTTCTGAGAGACTTCTCGTATTTCATCTCCTTCAAGTAACCCAGCACGCGACGACTAACAATGCCCTTGATGAATTGAAGTACCGTCGACGGCTCTCGCGGTCTATCAGTGACCACATGAAAGTGGTCCGGCATTATGACGTAAGCGAACAAAAGAAAACCGCATGAAGTCCGAGCCTCGTCGATCGCTCCACAGGTAATTGATTTGATGGCTTCTGTTCGGAAGACCGGCAGGCGGTCCCTGGCTACTGCCGTTATGAACAGACATGGGTCGTCTTTTGAGATGGTGAGTCTCACACTCAGCATCATATCTACCTTGGCAAGGAAGAAATTTTGCAAGGCGGGTCGGAGACCCGGAGAGAGGGGGAGCGCGACGGCAAGTCAAAGACTTGCCGCGCATCGGCGTGGCAAAGCCGTAGCGTCAGTCACGCCGCCATCTGTTGGGCCGGTTCGTTTGATGGCGAGGGGCCCTTGCCCTTCTTTTTCAAAATCAAAGAGGAGATCAGAGTCATGATCAGTCCGACTGGAAGCGGCTCGATAAAGCTCATCGCGGCATTCTTGAGTGGGTTGTCCAGTAGCTGCTTCAATTCCTTCATCTCTTGCAGCTTCGCGTCGATCGCTTGTTGAGTCGCGCCTGCCGCCCTCAATTTCTCTACCATATAATTTGAATAGTCACTGACGAAATTGGGCATGAACTTGAAGTACATGATCTCCCAGTTCACCACATAGCAAACGCTGATGACGAGTACGATCAGGGAGCCAACCGCGAACGCGCGGCCAAACGAAATAGTGCCGCCGCCGATGTTGTCGCGATACGAGCGGATGCCGAAAAATACCATCAGAAACGACAGCACCATGACGGTGTAGCCAACGACCAAAGCTTTGTCGAAACCAAGCTTATGGGAAAAAGGGAGCGTGACTAGCGTCAATGCCGCGATGACTGCGCCGCCGATCAGGCCGAAGGTCAGAACTGTCTTTTTCATGATTCGAATCTCCTCAGGTAGCAAAGGGTTTGAAATCGGAGTGAGAATAGTTTTCTGGCGCGAGTCTGTCGTCATGCTTTCGGGTGATTTTGGGTTTTTGGGAAGAAATCATGCTTAAGTATTATTGGTTCATTGATCCAATGATTCAATTCTTCATGGAATCAGTCCCAGTTCCTTCCCAATCTGCACGGCTTGCGTGCGCCGTTTCGCGCTCAGCTTATCAAACAGGCGGCTTGAATGTGTCTTCACCGTGTTCTCGCTGACGAAGAGTCTTTCGGCGATCTCGCGATTGCTCAAACCGGTGGCGATCAACTCAAGAATTTCGCGCTCGCGTCGGGTGATGCCCAGCTCGCGCAAGCGCGCCTCATTCACGGCGAACGGCCCAGGGGCGACCGGGACTTCCTTCACAACATTTACAATCACGGTCTCTTTCTTTTTTGTGAGCTTGAGGCCGAGCCAAATCCCCAGTCCCGCGAAGACTGCCGCGACCAGGCCGCCGTAAATTTCGATCGAGTGCTCGACGACCAGAAAGCGGTATTCGATAAGCTTGAGGAGAACAATCAGGAGTCCGCCACAGAGGCCATAAATGAGAATGTGTTTTTTCATCCGGACAATTGGCGGGTGATTCTAGCCCGTGGGTGGCGCCCACGGCTATTGAATTTCACGCCTTCAGCGTGATGAATCCTGAAATCAATCCAAAGCGCCGTCGATGCCGGCGCACTCCAAAGTTGCCTCCGACCCACGCCCGCTGCATACTCTTCACTCGCTCATGAATATCGGCATCACAGTCTATCCGACCTACGGCGGCAGCGGCATTGTCGGCTCCGAGCTGGGAAAAGAACTCGCCGAGCGCGGGCACACCGTACATTTCATCTCGTCAGCTTTGCCGACGCGGCTGACTGAGTTGAACGAGCGGGTGCGGTTTCATGAAGTCGAGATGATGTCTTATCCGTTGTTTGAGCATCAGCCGTACACGCTCGCGCTGGCGACGAAGATGGCGACGGTGGCAGATACCGAGAATCTCGATCTGCTGCACGTGCACTACGCGATCCCGCATTCGATTAGCGCGATCCTCGCGCGCGAGTCAATCAAAAGTCATCGCCGGTTGCCGGTAATCACAACTTTGCATGGGACCGACATCACCCTGGTGGGCGCCGATCGATCATATCTGCCGATCACCAAATACGCTCTCGAACAATCAGACGGAGTCACTGCGATTTCGAATTACTTGAAGGAAGCGACGATCGAGCATTTTGCCTTCGATCGGATCGAGGTGATTCCGAATTTCGTTAGCCCGGATGAATATAAGCCGAAGATTGATTGCGATTTGCGCGAGTATCTGACTCCCGACGGCTCGCTCGTACTGGTCCATGTTTCGAATTTTCGACCGGTGAAGCGCCCGGTTGATTGCGTGGAAATTTTCGCGCGCGTCTTAAAGAAAACGAAGGCGCGTCTGGTGATGGTTGGCGACGGCAGCGAACGCACCAATTGCATTCATCGCGCGCGATGTCTGGGCGTAGCCGACCAATGCATCTTCGTTGGCAAACAAGCCCGCATCGTCGATTATCTTTGCGCCTCGGACATTCTGTTGCTGCCCTCTGAGCAGGAATCGTTTGGGCTCGCGGCGTTGGAAGCGATGGCCTGCGAACTCCCAGTCATCGCCTCGCGCGTGGGTGGTCTGCCGGAAGTAGTCGATGATGGCGAGACAGGATTTCTCAGCCCGGTCGGTGATGTCGATAAGATGGCTGACGACACGGTCCGCTTGCTGACCGACAAGAAGCTGCGCCGGCAGATGGGCCGCCGCGCGCGCGAGTCCGCGATCAGCCGCTACAGCACAGACAAAATCATTCCGCAGTACATCGAGCTCTATGAGCGCATAATACAGTCCGCGCCGCGGTGAATCCGTGACGTTTGATAGCCCCATATTGATTTCATGTTTCTTTCCCTGAGCAAGAACGATCCACGAAATGGCGCGAAATGAATACGAAAAAACGCTTCGTGTGAGTTCGTGGATCGTGCCTGAAGTTTTGAAACCGGAGGCCGGCGGTAATCGTCTAATAGCTGAGGATACGCCCCCCGCGACAATAATTATCTCATGAAAGATCTCTTGCCACTTCTCCTGATTGCCGCGCTGCTGGTTTCGATCGTGTCTGCCCAACAAGTCGGCACGCCGCCTCCGGCGCCGGTCCTGCAAACTCAAAAACCTGAAGTTGACGTCGTGCGCATCACGACAAACCTGGTCCAGGTCGATGCGGTGGTGACGGACAGGAATGGCAAGGTCGTCACGGATCTGAAACCCGAGGAAGTCGAGATATTTGAAGACGGCCACAAGCAGAAGATTACCCATTTTACTTTCAACCTGACTGAAAGCGCTCCGGTCGTACGCGTCGCCAAATCCACCTCGGCTGACAAAGCGGCGCCGCCAATCCCAACCTCGCGAATCCGGCCGGAAGACATAAAACGAACCATCGCAATCGTTGTTGATGATCTCGGCCTGTCTTTCGAGAGTACTCATTTTGTACAGCGCGCTCTGAAGAAATTTGTTGACGAGCAAATGCAGCCCGGCGATCTGGTCGCGATCATTCGCACCAGTGGCGGCATGGGCGCCCTGCAACAATTCACTTCCGACAAGCGACAACTGTACGCCGCCGTCGAGCGCGTGAAATGGAACGCCAACGGCCGCAGCGGGGTTAGCCCGTTCGAAGCGATTCAGCCGCCAACCGCTGGCGCCCATGGCGCGGAAATAGATAAGGCGAATGAAGACCTGAATGACTTTCGCAAAGATATGTTCGCGGTCGGCACGCTCGGCGCCGTGAGTTATGTAGTCAAAGGGTT
>DASWQK010000157.1:0-3825 GCA_036403735.1 Pyrinomonadaceae bacterium | reverse complement strand
GATGCGCAAGACTACATCAATTTGGAGCGCGACTCGTGGGAAAACTGACCACAGCAATTTCCGGCAAGTTAATAGCTTTTGATACCGCTCCTCTGATCTATTACATCGAAGAACATCCTGAGTATCTGTCTATAGTTGATTAACTCTTCGATGCCTTCGATTCTGGTGATGCGACCGGTACAACAGCGTACTAACCATGCACGAAGTCTTGGTCAAACCATTAAGAGATGGTCGTCAAGATATCGCGGACAAATACCGCGAAGTGTTGACAAATTCAGCCAACGTTACGCTCCATCCAATTGATTTATCGATTTGCGGAATTGCGGCGGGGCTTCGTGCTAAGTACGCCTGGCTACGTGCGCCTGACGCTTTGCAGATTGGAACGGCGATCGGTCTCGGCGCGCCGATTATTGTGACTAACGACCAGAGATGGTCACGGGTGACAGAGGTCGAGGTGGCACTTCTAAGAAACTTTATTTAAACGAGGCGCAGCCTGCGTATGATCGGCGCGATTGATCGAGGGGTATACTTGCTTTTTCAATTGTCGACTACAATCTCAGCCGAACGCAAAACTGCCCGCGACGATCTGTCGCAGGCAGCCATGCAGTCTAAACTAATCGGTCCGAACTACTTGATGTCCGCCCAGCCTTTGCCTTTCGCCGCATCCCAGTGAAGGGTGACTTCGTCAATCTCGACGAGATTAAGATCGTACCACTCGAGGGCGTTGCCGTCTTTGTCGGTTACTTTCAAGTCCCAGTGCACGTGCTTGTCGCGATCGTCAAACGTGATCTTGACGCTGTCGCCACTTGCTAACGTGTCTTTGCCGAGCACATCGTCTTCCCAATCGTCAGCGCTGTGAGGTGAGACATACAGCGAGTGAATCTCGACTCCAGTTTGATTGTGCAGAGTGAAATCCTGCTTGCCGGCGCGCGCGAACGCGGACGCCGTTACGAATGTCGCGATCACGGCCAGGGCCAACGCGATTTTTATTTTCAATGCCAAACGCTTCATTAGTTAGAATCCTTTCAGAGTTAGGTCAGTCGGGGAAAGTAGGTAAACCTAACATCGTTGCGGCGTAAAATCAATCGATTTTATTGCCTCGTGTGGCTGACTAAAGGCTTGCGATTGCTCGACTTGATGAAACCTCGTTAACAAGTCACTCGGATTTGGCGGCCCGCTCCAGCACAATTTGTTGCTCGTCACCGGCCTTGTGTTCATGGGCGACCTTTTCATGCAGCCGCTCAAATTCTTTCTGTAGGCTTTCCAACTCAGCGTCAGACAGTTGCTCCAAATTCACCAGGCCGGTGCGCGCACCCTTCACCCCCTTGAGAAGCTCGTCCAGCTTCAAATGAATAGCTTTCGCATCGCGGTTCTGCGTGTTCTGGATCAGGAAGACCATCAAGAACGTAACGATCGTCGTCCCGGTGTTTATAACCAATTGCCAGGTGTCCGAGAAATGAAACATTGGGCCGGTGATGGCCCAGACGATGATGATTAAGAACGACAAAATGAAAGCCCATGACGAGCCAACTGCCTGCGAGGTTGTTTGCGCGAACTTGCGAAAGAGTTCTCTCATTCAATTATTCTCCGGCGTCTGGAGGATTGTGAACTAGCGCGCGTCTCCCTTGGGGAACATGACGCGCTCGGGCGCCTTGTTAAGTTCAGCCAGCAGCTTCTTGATCATCCGCGTCTTCACCCGGCCTGCTTCCTTCGGGTGGACCAGATAACGAACGATCACGTCCAGCCAGGTGTTCGGGTTGACGCGGAAGAGCACTGCCGGATACTCGCGCACCTCTAATTGATTGACCGGCGTCTGGGCGAGAATCTCGCGGAAGATGCGAACCTGTTTCATCATGTGCTCACCGACTTCCTCAGCCGCAATACGCTCCATTGTTTCGGCGACGAAATTCAGATCGCTTTGATAGGCAATACTGAACTTTACCTCGTTCCAAACATATGGGAAGAGCGGCCAGGTGTAGTTGTAGACACTCGAACTCAGGACCTTGGAGTTTGGAAATTTAATGACGCGCCCCGAAGGGTGGTCGGTTGAGAGAAAGTCTCCACCAAATTCCCACAGCGTGGTGTCGAGATAACTAACATCAATCACGTCGCCGGTCGCATCGCCAATCTTGATTCGATCGCCGACGCGATAAGGCGCCCGCACGAGGATGTAAATCCAGCCGAGAAAACTTGTCATCGGCGTCTGCACCGCCAAACCGAGGATCAGTGAAAACAAACCGATCGACACGATTGTCGTGTACCAGTTTTGAAACAGACCCGAGATGACGATGAAAGCGAGCAGCAAGCCCAGCGCGAGTTTCGCCACGCGTCGCAGGTTGTAACGTGACACCGGACTGTCGATGCGACCGATCAAATAGACGTCGCCGATCTTGGCGATCGCGAGAATGAACACGACCGCCATTGCGCTTAGATCGAGCCGCTGAACCAGGAAGATAAAATCCGGATGCTTTGCCGCGAAGCCGAAGAGACTAAATTGCAAAACGTAGCGAACGATCAAAAAGGCGATGAGCACGATGAGGTGCGTAGTCAGCACCAACTTATCTTTCGTCTCCGCTTTTGGTACTTCTTCGGGCTTGACGATGCTGGCCTGCTTGAGCGCGCGCTTTACGTCTTCCTGCTCCTTGACCTGTTCGACTTCGGTGCGCAGTTCGTTCGCCATTCTTACAGAATCCTCACGACCATCTGGATTTGTTATCTGGAAAGTCGGTTCACTGATTACGATTGGATATAGGCACTCTGCATGCCATACACTGCTTTTCTTCGAACATGACGAAACCAATGAAAGACAAGTTTGCGATCGCTGCGGCGTTGCAAGAGATCGGAACCCTGCTTGAGCTGAAGGGTGGCGAATACTTCAAAGCTCGTGCGTATAAACTCGGCGCACGATCACTGGCTGAAGTGACTGAGGACCTCGGCAAGTTGATCAAGGAAAATCGTCTGACCTTGGTGAAGGGAATCGGTTACGCACTGGCGAAACAGATCGAAGAGCTTTACCGGAGCGGGCAGTCGTCATTTCTCAATCAGTTGCGGGCCGAGATGCCGCCGGGCATCGTCGAGTTATCAAACGTGCGTGGGCTGACCAGAAAGAAGGTAGAGCAACTGCATGAGGCGCTCGGCATTACCACGGTCGACGAATTGAAGGCGGCCGCCGAAGCGGGAAGGCTGCGCGAAATCAAGGGCTTTACGGCAAAGACTGAAAGTCGGATTCTCGAGACGATCGCGGCCGGCAGCAATCGAGAAGATCGCATTCACATTCATCATGCGCTACGCGCCGGCGAGCGGATTATCGAGTATCTGAAAACGTCGCGTGCATTGATCCAGGCGGAATTGGCCGGCGACTTGCGCCGTTGGCAGGAGACAGTTTCGCAGATCGTGATCGTCGCCAGCGCCAGGAACCCGAAATCGGTTATCGATCATTTTCTTCGTTTCCCGATGGTGGTGAGGGCGGAAGAACAATCGCGAGATCGCGCGGTTGTTGTTCTTAGTGAAGGATTCAAAGCGGCGTTGATTGCCGTCAAGCCGGAAGAATTTCCGGTTGCGTTCTTGAAGGCCACCGGATCGGGTGCGCACTTAGAAAAATTGGATCAGGTCGCGGCGAAGAAAAAATTGAAGATTACGCCGAAGGGAATCGTGTCAGAAGCCCGACTGTCAGGGAGGGCAACGTCGCGCAGGCTTTCGACACAGCCGACAGATGAAACGGAAATCTATCGAAAGCTGGGGATGCAATATGTGCCGCCTGAACTGCGCGAAGACCTGGGTGAAGTCGAAGCCGCGCAGCGCGGCAAGTTACCGGAAGACTTGATC
>DASWQK010000156.1:0-19708 GCA_036403735.1 Pyrinomonadaceae bacterium | reverse complement strand
CTTAAACTCGACTCGCGCCAATCTTCTCGCGAACCCATCCGCGAATTAGCTCTGCGTCCTCGACGCCTTTTGCTTCGGCGAGTCTTTTCACAGCTTCAGCTTCTGCCGATTCCAGATTCAGCGGGATCACTGTCTGGCGATCGAAGACTGGTTCAGTCACTTCCTCCAACCCATCTTCAAAATCCGTAAGGTCGTGCGTGTCCCAGAACTGAGCCAGCTCTTGGATCGAATCAGTTTGTGGTATGCTTCTGTCTTCATCACTCTGCGATGATCCTACCGCACCGATTAGCCTTCGGCCAACTTATTTTGTGACTGTTTACACTCTCGAAACTGTCAGCACAAACACCTCTTCTGCGCCCTCCGCTTTCAACACGCTCGCACACGCCGACACGGTCGCCCCGGTCGTAAACACATCGTCAACCAACAACACGCGCTGGCCCGCGATCGACTTCGGATGACGAACGGTGAAGGCGTTCGCGACGCTCTGACGACGAGCCTTTGCGTCCATGCCCGCACGATGGCGCTCAGTGTGAATGCGGCGGACGACTGAATGTTCGTCCATTGGCAAGCGACCAAGGCGAGAGAGTTCTCGCGCCAGGACGCAAGCTTGATTAAATCCGCGTTCCTGTTCGCGGTCGTTATGCAGCGGAACCGGAATGATCACATCGGCTTGATTCAACGGCTCACGTTGCAGCACGTCATACATCAAGTGTGCGACGCGGCGAGCTACGTGTGGCTGACGCTTCAATTCGAGTATCGATGCGCGTAATGCTCCTTCGTAGAGTCCACACGCTCGCGCTGCGGTAAAGGCATCGTCATCGCAACGACCGCAACGAATACTTTGCCGCTTATCTTCGCTGACACTCGCGCGACTCAACGCGCCACATTTCCAGCACAGCGTTTCATCACCGTGAAGCAAAGGCGCTTCGTTCCAACATCGAGCACAAGCAACGCCGTCGTGACGTGACTCGACACTCCGGCCACAGACGGCGCAGGCTTGTGGGTAGACGAGTGCGAGGGCGGCGTCGAAGGCATGATCAGCGATGGATGAGACAACGTTCATGTCTGAAAACAGATTTAGTGCGAGGTCCTGTCCCGATTTCGTGTTATTTCGTGGTCGAGTCTCTCGTCTACGAAAAGGGAGACCACGAAATTACACGAACAAGCTTGAGTGATTACCCGCTCGCTACTGCTCGCGGTTCCGTACCGTTCGCGCTGCGCAATCAAAAACAAATCGGCCCCCTGAATGCTCAGGAGGCCGCGTTATATCACGAAAACAAAATGCGGATCTCAGATTTAAGATCCCAGATTCAAAACTAATTCTTCGTGCTCATCTATTCTTCATCCGGGATCAGCAATCCACGCTCGTTCAGATCCTGGCAGCGCAGACAGTGTCTGGCCCAGGGCACGGCTTCCAGCCTTTTTTCCTGAATAGGCTCGCCGCAATGATCGCACTTGCCGTAATCGCCTCCCTCTATTCGATAAAGCGCCGCGTCAATCGACTCGAGCAGCTGGCGATCGTTCGTCGACATCGACATCATTAGTTCTTTGGTGTACGCGTTGGCCGCCATATCGGCCGGATCCTGCGTCGCTTCGGCGTCGCGCTCGCGGCTGTAAGCCTCGGCCGCCTGGACCTGACCCACCAGGCCCTCACGCCTCACCAGCAATTTATCTCGATACGTTTTTGCTTTTCGCTTATCCATTGTTATCAATTGTTCCCTCCACACATCGTCCCTTATTTCTGATACGGCAAACCACGATTGATCGTGTAGGCGCGATAAACTTGCTCGAGAGCGACCACCCGCGCCATTTCATGCGTCAGAGTCAGCCGCGATAAGCGCCAGCGCTGCTGCGCGCGAGCTGTGACCTCGGCGCTAACTCCATCCTGGCCGCCAATCACGATCGTGATCTCTTTAATCGATTCGTTCTCCCAACGCGCCACTTCGTCCGCCAGTTCCTGAGAACTCCATTCGCGCCCTTGGACATCCAACAAGATTGCCACGCTCTTCGTGGGAATCGCTTCCAGGATCCGGCGCGATTCCTTTTCCACGCTCGAGCGATCTGAGCCACGAACTTCGCGCGTTTCAACCACTTCACAACGAACGAACCGCTGCAATCGTTTCAAGTATTCGTCGACAAGCTCGCGCAAGTGCTCATCTCTTGTCTTGCCGGGCCAGGTGAAACGCAATTTCATGGGTGTCGGGTTTGGGTGTTCGGTTTAGGCGCATCACCAAATGTCGCGGACTAACTCAGAGTCATTGCATTACACCCACACCCAACGCCCTTCACCCTTCACCCTTTTCTTGTCGCGCCAGCCGCTCGTACAAATTCTTGCGACTGATGCCAAGAATCTTCGCCGCTTCGCTCTTGTTCCCTTTCGTCGCAATCAGCGTTTCACGTACGTATTCAGCCTCAAGCTCGGCCAACGTTGGCGGGCGATCCTTCCGCGCCCGTTGCGCGGCCGCGACTCGTACGCTCTCCGGCAAATCCGACGCCGCGACTTCCGCGCCTTCGCAAACAATCACCGCGCGCTCAATGATGTTTGCCAGCTCGCGAACGTTGCCGGGAAATTCATAAGCAAGCAAAAGATCATGCGCTTCGCGCGACAATTTCCGCGTCTTCCGCCCGTGCTTTTCGGCATACATTTGCACAAAAGCCCGGGCCAGCGACGGGAAATCCTCAAGCCGTTCGCGCAGCGGCGGTACCGCGATCTGCACCACGTTAAGCCGGTAGAACAGATCGTCACGAAACGCACGCCGCTCGACCGCATTCTTCAGATCGGCGTTCGTCAGAGCGATCAATCGTGCATCGACTTCGATTGTCTTCCGTCCGCCGAGCCTTTCAAATTCGCGATGCTCGATCACTCGCAGCAGCTTCGCCTGCGCGTCCAGCGAAAGATGCGCAATCTCGTCAAGCACCAGCGTGCCGCGATGAGCAGCTTCCAGACGCCCGGGCTTGGTCTCGGTGGCTCCTGTGAATGCGCCGCGCTCATAACCGAATAGCTCCGCTTCGAGCAAATCCGCCGGCAGTGTCGCGCAACCGATCTTCACGAGCGTCTGTCCCGCGCGCATCGATCGCGAATGAATGAAGGCCGCCAGGGCGTCTTTCCCCGATCCGGATTCGCCGGTGACGAGCACGTTCGCGTCCGTGGGAGCGACACGTTCCGCGAGCCCGACGGCCTCGCGCATCGCATCCGACAACGCAACGATTTCGATCACTATTTTTCTCTCAAAGAACTCAGCCGTGTTAAATCGTCCTGAGAAACATCAAGCCGCCGAGACTCGCGCCATAAGCGCTCAAGGTCATAAAAGCGGCGGGCCTTCTCATCAAAAACATGCACCACGAAGTCGCCGTAATCAACCAGGATCCATTCAGCGTTCTGATACCCCTCGACGCGCGCTGCGGGACTGCCATGGCGTTTTAACTGATCGACAATTTCGTCGCTGATGGCTTGCGCCTGACGACGGTTCGCGCCGGTAACAATCAGAAAGAAATCCGTGAAACTGGAGATGCCGCGCAAATCAAGCACAGTCGGATCGATAGCTTTCTTCTCGGCGGCGGCATGCAACGCCCGGCGGATTCGATCGTCGAACTCTGACAATTCAATGCTGGCCGAAGCGGCGCGCGATCCAACCGCGGCAGCTTGCACTTCCGGACTTAAGGATTTTTCTTTTAACTTCTGACTCATTTAATTTTTATACAACCCATACTTCTCGATGTAACTCGCGACCGCAATTGGCACCATCGTTTGCAGAGCTACCATGTCATGCGACTGAACTGCGGCGCGAATTCGGGTCGCTGAAACCTCTGACTGCACCACATCCGTCAACAAAGCGTGCGGCGTATCATTGTGCATGCTGGCGATGTCACTCTGATGACTACCGATTCCGAAGTTGTTGACCACAGTTATTGGCATGTCAGCGTGAAATGCCGAGTCAAATTCATATCCCGGTCTGGTAACAATAATAAAACTGCTCATCGACAATAGCCGTCGCCATTGATACCACGATCTGATTTCAAGCCATGAATCGGCGCCCATGAGAAAGAACAACTCGGTTGCCGGACCGAGTGCATTGCGCATGCGCTCAACTGTCTCAACTGCATACGGCTGTTCCGGAGCATCAAGCTCAATGGTCGAGACAAGCAATCGCTGATCCGCTTCCGTCGCCAGAGCCAACATCGCAAAGCGATGAAACACAGACGTTACGTTTGCATTTCGCTTATGCGGTGGCACGCACGCGGGAACGAAGACGACTTCATCGAGTCTAAAAAGCTCGAGCACCCGGCGCGCAACTTCGATATGTCCGTTATGCACCGGATCGAACGTGCCGCCATAGATTGCAACGCGCCGCAAAGCCATCGACAAATCCAAAGTACCTTCACCGTAATTACGCAGGCGAGCCGATCATCATGTCGTCGCGGACTCCAGGCAACTTATGTTTGCGATGATGCTCAACCTCATTCCCAACTGCTCGAATAAATTCGCGCACGCCGAGGCCTGTGACCGACGAAATCGCGAAGAATTGCCGGCCGTCCGCTTGGGCGCGGGCTCGCAGTGACTCAAGCCGTTCAGGCTCATCCAGCGCGTCAATCTTCGTGGCTACGACAATCTGCTCTCGCGCACCAAGCTGTGAATCGTATGCCGCCAATTCGCGATTGATGATTTCATAATCGCTGATCGGATCGCGACCCGACGACGAAACATCAACGAGATGCAGCAGCAAGGTCGTCCGCTCAACATGACGCAAAAACCGATCGCCCAGACCATGACCTTCGTGCGCGCCTTCGATCAATCCAGGAATGTCGGCAATCACAAACGTGCGAAAGTCACCTAGATCGACCACACCCAGATGCGGCTCGAGCGTGGTGAACGGATAGTCGGCGATCTTCGGCTTGGCCGCGGAAACAGTCGAAATGAAAGTTGACTTGCCCGCATTGGGAAAACCGACCAGCCCCACATCGGCGAGCAGCTTTAACTCGAGTTGCAGTTCGCCTTCTTCACCTTCGCCACCATCCTGGTGATAGCGGGGCGCGCGATTCGTCGAAGTGGCGAAGTGGGCATTGCCAAAACCGCCCCGGCCTCCGTGCGCAGCCCGCCAGCGCTCGCCATCTTCTTCAAAGTCGAACAATAATTCATTCGTCGCCGGATCGAATACCTGCGTCCCGACCGGAACGCGAATAGTTACATCGCCGCCTTCTTTGCCGGATCGATTGCTGCCTTCACCGTGCATACCGCGTCCCGCTGTATGTAGCGGGTTATAGCGCAAGTGCAAAAGCGTATTCACTGACTCGTCGGCAACCATCCACACATCGCCGCCGCGTCCGCCATCGCCACCGGATGGACCACCACGCGGCACAAACTTTTCGCGACGAAACGCCGTCACGCCGTTCCCGCCGTGGCCTCCGACTATGCGAATTTTTGCGCGATCGATGAACATTTTTCGATAATCTCAGATTTCCAAATCTCAAATTTGAGATCTCATTACCCGAAAATTAAAAATGCGCGCCCCGCTGAACTGCCTCCGGCGCGGGCGTCGCATTAGTATGAGAACAGCTTACGTACAATTCTTCTAAGATGAGGTTGCTACTGCGTGCGGATACACGCTAATAAATTTCCCCGATCGTCCCTTGTCTTCAAACTTCACGACGCCGTCTATCAAAGCAAACAAGGTATCGTCCTTGCCGCGACCGACATTGGTACCTGGTTTCCATTTCGTCCCGCGCTGACGCGCGAGAATATTGCCGCCGAGAACACGCTCCCCGCCAAACTTTTTCAAACCCAGGCGTTGCGAGTTTGAATCTCGACCGTTACGCGACGAACCTACACCCTTTTTATGAGCCATAACAAACCTCTATATTGATCCATTGAATCATTTAGTCATTGAATCAATGAACAAATGAATCACTGATTCAATTTATCCAATCGAATCAATTTTCAAAGTCGTGAATCCCTGCCGATGCCCCTTCGTACGTTTGTAATGCTTGCGGCGTTTCTTTTTGAAGACGATGATTTTGGGGGCGCGGCCGTGATCGACGACGGTGGCTGTCACCTTTGCGCCGTCGACTAAAGTCGAACCGACCTTCGTAGCGTCTCCATCGGTAGTTGCCAGGACTTCAAGGTCCAATGATGCGCCAACGTCGTGACTCAGCGTTGGAACACGTACCTTGGCGCCTTCTTCGACGCGGAACTGTTTGCCGCCGGTTCTGATAATTGCGAATGACATTTCGTTTGTGTCCCTCAGTGAGCCTAACTCACCACTGAAAAGTCGAACATTATAAATTCACGCAGACACCCCAGTCAAAGCCGCAGAAGCAGTTGGTACGGTCGGCGGCTCGCGGGGTCTGCTTTTGTCGAGAAAGTCTTCCATAAAGCGGGTGGAAAAATTACCGGCCTGGAAATCGGGACTGTCCATGATCTTGAGATGAAGCGGGATCGTGGTCTTAATTCCTTCAACTACCATCGCATCAAGCGCGCGCCGCATACGAGCGATTGCCAGATCGCGCGTACGAGCATGGACGATTACCTTGGCAATCATCGAATCATAAAAAGGCGGCACGCGATACCCGGGATAGACGTACGTGTCGACGCGCACGCCGGGGCCGCCGGGCAGATTGAAAGTCGTGATCAGCCCTGGCGAGGGCGTGAAAGTGTCCGGGCTTTCGGCGTTTATGCGACATTCGATCGCATGTCCGACCATAATCACATCGTCCTGGCCAAAGCCAAGCGGCTCGCCTTCGGCGACGCGAATCTGATTGCGCACGATATCTGTGAGCGTAACCATCTCCGTCACCGGATGCTCAACCTGAATGCGCGTGTTCATCTCCATAAAGTAAAAACGCTTGTCTTCGTCCAGGAGAAACTCAAACGTTCCCGCGCTCGAATAACCAATCGTCTTGCACGCCGCGACCGCCGCTTCACCCATCTGTTGACGCAACTCGGGCGTCATCACCGGCGACGGCGATTCCTCCAAAAGTTTCTGATGACGACGTTGAATCGAACACTCGCGTTCACCGAGGTAGACACAATTACCGTGTTCATCGGCCATTACCTGAATCTCGATATGGCGCGGGCGCTCGACGAAACGCTCGAGGTAAACGTCACCATTTTTGAACGCCGCCGCGGCTTCGGTCGAGGCAGTTTGCAACGCGCCCGACAATTCCTCTTCGGAACGAACGACTCGCATGCCGCGGCCACCGCCGCCGGCTGAGGCTTTAACGATGACTGGAAAACCAATCTCGCGGGCGAGTTTGATTGCTTCTTCATCTGACTGCAAAGCGCTTCGGCTGCCGGGGAGAATTGGCACGCCGGCTTGTTCCATAGCGTTGCGCGCGGCGACTTTTTCACCCATCAACTGGATCGCGTCCGGCCGCGGGCCGATGAATTTGATGTTGCAGGCTTCACAAATCTCGGCGAAGTAAGCCGACTCAGCGAGAAAGCCATAGCCGGGATGGATTGCGTCGACATTGAATATTTCCGCGGTGCTGATGATCGCGGGAATGTTCAGGTAGCTTTGCGAGGATGGCGCCGGACCAATACAGGCCGATTCGTCAGCGAAACGCACATGCAGCGAGTCGCGATCGACGTCGCTGTGAACGGCGACCGTGCGAATGCCCATCTCTTTGCAGGTCCAGATGATGCGGCAGGCAATCTCCCCCCGATTGGCGATGAGAATTTTTCGGAAGCGTCGCGGTCCGTTCATAACAGTGAATTGTGAGCCGTTTGGAGTTCCGCCTTCAGGCGGCCTTTACATTCGTTGAGGAACCGCCTAAAGGCGGAACTCCGAACTGTTCACGGCTCACTATTGTTTGATTCCAAATAGCGGTTGTCCGTATTCGACGGCCTGTCCGTTTTCAACGTAAATTTTGACGACTTCGCCGGTCGCTTCAGCGGTAATTTCATTCATCAGCTTCATTGCTTCGATGATACAAACGACGGTCGCCGGTTCGACCTGACTGCCGATGCGCACGAAACTGTCTGCCGTCGGCGAAGGCGCACGGTAAAACGTGCCCACGATCGGCGAGGTGATCTTGTGCAGGTCCTGATCTTCTGATGCGGCCTCTTCGGCCTGAGCGCCCGGGTGTGGTGGCGCACTGGCAGGAAAACTCTGGACGGGCCCGGCAGGGTTCGCAGCCGAACCAGCGGCGATTTGCCTCTCGGCGGCCGCCGCCAACTGTGCATTCGCGGCCTGCTCGTCAAAGAACGGGCCACGCCCGATCTTCACGTGAAAGCCTTCACGCTCAAGTTCAAATTGAGTCAAGCTGTTTTCGGTGATCAAGCCGATTAGCTCGCGCAGCTCATTCATATTGATCGACGACTCAAGATGTCGCGGCGGATTTCGATGGCGCCGCCGGGCCCGATCGCGTTGCCCGCGCTCAGAAGCATGCTCCGGTGGCGGCGATACTATCTCGGCGCTCTGGTTGTCTTGATCGGCCATGGCCTTTTTTGCTCCGGTTGACATCGCACCTCCCATCGTCGGACGGCGGCAGTGGCGTTCCGGCATTCTTTCTATCAATTAAAGCAAGAGCCCCGATCCGGAACAATCACCGACTCGGGGCCACGCACACTAACCGTACTATTCGGTCGCGCCGTCTTCCTTTTGGCCGCTTTCTGATTCCGCAACTTTGCCGTCGGCAGCTTTCTTCTTGCTCGCTCCCTTGGTCCGTTTGCGCGCGCTGGTTTGCGCCTCTTTTTCGCGCGCGTTATCAACCAATTCAATGATTGCGAGTTCGGCGCCATCGCCCGATCGCCGGCCCATTTTTATGATTCTGGTGTAACCGCCCGGGCGCTCCTTAAAGCGCTCGCCCAATTCAGCGAACAAACGGCTCAGCGCGGAGACACCCGCCGAGCGCGGCGGCGGAATTTGGCCGCGTCGCGTGGTGGTGGCCCGACCATGATTACCGGCGTGAAAGAACGCCGCGGCCTGCCGGCGCAAATGAACGCCCGCGGCTTCCGATCCATTGCCTTCGAGACTCGCAGCGCGGCGAGAGAGCGTGATGGCTTTCTCAATAAAAGGCCGCAACTCCTTCGCCTTGGGTAGAGTCGTGACAATTCGATCGTCACGCGAATTAATCAACGAGGTTGCGAGGTTTCGCAACAACGAGATACGGTGTTCTGCTGGTCGCCCGAGTTTTCGATGGGCTTTAAGATGACGCATGATCCCTTGTCCTACTGCACTGCTTCTTCAAACTCATCGTCGTCGCCGCCGAGATCCTCAATCGAGCCTTCGCCCGAGCCGGGAATCGGATTGCCTTGCTCGTCGAATTGCATGCCGAAATCAAGTCCCATCCCGCGCAGGATGTCGCGAATTTCGGTCAATGATTTCTTGCCAAAATTCTTGGTCGCCAGCATCTCGCGTTCCGAGCGCTGTACCAGATCGCGAATCGTCTTGATACCCGCGTTCTTCAGGCAATTATACGAGCGAACAGAAAGCTCCAACTCGTCCACAGAGCGATCCAACTGATCGTTGCGTGGCAACGGCGGCCGTTCGGCCTGCTGATAGCTGTACTCTTCGGTGTCTTCCTCAAAGTTGATGAAGATCGCCATGTGGTCCTTGATCAACTTTGCCGCCAGACCGATCGCGTCGTCGGGTTTGATCGAACCGTCGGTCCAGACTTCGATGCTGAGCTTGTCGTACTCCGTGTTCTGGCCCAGGCGCGCGGCGTCAACTGCATAGTTGACCTTCTTGACCGGCGTGTGCACCGAATCGATCGGGATGTAACCGAGCGACAAATCTTCGTCGAAGTTGCGCTCGGCGGAAACGTAGCCGCGGCCGCGCTTGAGACGCATCTCGATATTAAGCGTGCCGCCATCGCTCACAGTCGCGATGTGCAGCGCCGGATCGAGTATTTCGATGTCGGCGTCTCCCTGGATATCGCCGGCAGTCACTTCGCCGGCCCCGTTCTTGGAGATCGTCAGTGTCTTGGGCTCGTTGCCGTGCAACTTGAACGGCACCTGCTTCAGATTCAGGATCACGTCGGTAGCATCTTCGACGACGCCTTTAATCGAAGAGAATTCGTGCTCGACACCTTCGATTTTCACCGCCGTAATTGCCGATCCTTCGATCGAAGAAAGCAGCGCGCGTCGCAGCGAGTTGCCGACTGTGGTGCCGAATCCGCGCTCGAAAGGCTGCGCTGAAAATCGTCCGTAGCGTTCAGTCAGTGTCTCGCCATCGGCGGCCAGGCGCCGCGGCATTTGAAAACCTGTCCAGAGATTATTTTGGTCCATAAACGTACCGTCAGAATTTGAGGAGAAGTTCGGCAACCAGCGCACGGCTCGCAGTCGCGCCGCCAGCGCCCCGGTTACTTACTATAAAGTTCCACAATCAATTGCTCGTTAATCGAGCGGTCAATGTCTTCACGAGTCGGCAGCGCCGATATCGTGGCGGTCATGTCGCCGCCAGCAGCTGAGATCCAGGCAGGCCGCCCGCGTCCTGCCGCCGTTTGCCAGGCACCTTCGACGTGCACATTCTTTCGGCTTCCTTCTTTGATTGAAATCACATCGCCGGGCTTAACCTGAAATGAGGGGATATCGACCTTGCGATCGTTTACCAGGACGTGGCCATGATTCACCAGTTGACGCGCCTGACGTCTCGAGGTCGAGAAGCCGGCCCGATAGACGGCATTGTCCAGGCGTCGTTCAAGAAACGCGAGCAGGGCCACGCCCGTTATGCCTTTGAACTTACGCGCCCGTTCAAAGTAATTTCTAAATTGTCCTTCGAGAATGAAGTAGATGCGCTTGACCTTCTGCTTCTCGCGAAGCTGCTGGCCGTAACCAGCCAGCGCTTTGCCGCGCCGCATTGAATTACCATGCTGTCCCGGCGGTTGAGTACCCCGCTTTTCGATAGGACAAGAAGGCTTGTAACAGCGATCTCCCTTGAGGAAAAGTTTTGCACCTTCGCGGCGGCACAAGCGGCACACCGCATCTCTATACCTAGCCAATCGTTTCTGCCTCCAGTCTAGCTATCAGACGGAAAAGTTTACAGGCCGCGTTCTTGAATCTTGAATTTGGAATCTGCAATTCAAGATCGGAGCCCTTCATCCTTTAGGTCGCAAATCTAAAATCAAAAAATCCTTCTTAAACTCTGCGTCGCTTCGGCGGGCGACATCCGTTGTGCGGTATCGGCGTCGTATCGCGGATCGCAATCACGCGAATGCCGGCGTTATTAATCGCACGGATCGCCGACTCGCGGCCGCCGCCCGGACCCTTCACGCGAACTTCGCACTGCTGCATGCCGGATTCCATGGCCTTCTTGGCGGCTTCGTAGGCGGCCTGCTGCGCAGCGAACGGAGTGCCCTTGCGAGAACCCCGAAATCCGCGCGCGCCCGAAGACGACTGCGACACCAAATTCCCCTCCAGGTCGGTGATCGAAATCAGCGTGTTATTGAACGATGCCGCGATATAGACGATCCCGCTGGGAATGTTCTTCTTCTCTTTCTTGCGAAAGACTTTCTTTTTGCCGGTGGTTGCTGCTTTAGCCATAACTGTCAGTGTCAGTAGCCGGTGGTCAGTCGCAAGCAACTGGCACCCGATAAATTATTTCTTGCCTGGGGCTTTCTTCTTAGCAATCGTCGCGCGGCGCGGGCCTTTGCGCGTCCGCGCGTTGGTGTGCGTACGCTGTCCGCGAACCGGAAGTCCGCGTCGATGCCGCAAGCCACGATACGCCCCGATGTCCATCAAGCGCTTGATGTCCATCTGAATACGCTTGCGCAGATCGCCTTCGATTTCGCCCTGACCCTCGATGACCGCACGAATGCGGCTGAGATCATCTTCAGTCAAGTCACGAACGTGCGTATCTACACTCACCTTCGCTTCGTTAAGAATCGAGGCTGAACGCGATCTGCCAATTCCATAGATGTACGTTAGACCGATCTCAGCGCGTTTATTCGGCGGAAGATCTACACCTGCGACACGAGCCATCTTATTAATTCCCTACTTTTGTCTCTGCTTATGCTTGGGATTTGTGCAAATTACCCGCACTACGCCTTTGCGATGGATCACCTTGCACTTATCACAAATTTTTCGTACTGATGCGCGGACTTTCATAACTTCAACCTATTTGTACCTATACGTTATCCGGCCCCGATTTAAGTCGTACGGCGATAACTCAACCAACACTCGATCACCCGGAAGAATTCTGATGAAGTGTTTACGCATTTTGCCGGAGACGTGCGCCAGCACCTGATGCTGGTTCTCTTCCAGTTCAACCCGAAACATTGCGTTCGGCAGCGTTTCGAGGACTTTGGCCATGACCTCTATCGCCTCTTCCTTCGCCATACAGACACGAATTCGCCTTTGCTGGCAAACTTCGGATACTAGCACGCAGCTTAAGCAATTGCCAAGCCGCGACCGGCCTAGGCGGCGCTCACAAGTTTCTCTCGCACCGGAGTGCGTACCAGGGTCAGCACTTCAGGACCCTCCTCCGTAACCGCGACTGTGTGTTCAAAATGCGCGCTGGGCTGGCCATCCACGGTAACTACCGTCCAGCCGTCCTTCAAAGTCTTCGTGTGCAGCGAACCAAGATTAATCATCGGCTCCAATGCGAAGACATAGCCCTTTTTAATCTTTGGTCCCTTGCCGGGTTTTCCATAGTTTGGAATCTGCGGATCCTCGTGCATGCGGCGGCCGATGCCATGGCCAACGTAATCACGCACGACCGAATACCCCTCCGCCTCGGCGTGCGACTGCACCGCGAATCCGATGTCCCCCAAATGATTGCCGGCGTAGCACTGTTCGATCGCTAAATTCAAGCACTCTTCAGTAACGCGCACCCGCTTCAAACGATCATCGCTTACTTTTCCGACGGCAACAGTGGTTGCGGTATCGCCGACGAAACCTTCAAGCGTGGCTCCCACGTCGATCGAAAAGATGTCGCCGCCTTTCAATTCGTAACTCGATGGAAACCCGTGGACCACCTGTTCATTTACTGAGGCGCAAATCGAGTACGGAAAACCGTTGTAGCCCTTAAAAGTCGGATATGCGCCGGCGTCGCGAATCATCTGTTCAGCGGCATCGTTGACCTCCATCGTTGTCGTGCCGGGCTCGACCATGGCGCGCAGTTCTTGCAATACCCTACCGACCAGCTGGCCCGCGGCGCGCATCTTTTCGATTTCTTTTTGCGACTTGCCGATGATCATAAGATGGCCGTTGACACGCTGCCGCCGTTTACGATGCGCCTAATCTCCGCGTGAATTTCATCCGGTTCGCGCGTGCCGTCAACTCGATGCAGTCGACCCGTGCGTTTGTAGTACTCCAAAAGCGGCGCAGTCTCGCGGTTATAAGTTTCCAATCTCACCCGAACTTTTTCTTCCGTGTCGTCAGCTCGACGAATTAAGTCCGCTTCGGGATGAGCGTCGCACTTACAATCCATGCGCGGCGGTTTGAAGTAAATGTTGTAAATCTCTCCGCACACCGGGCAGCTGCGCCGGCCCGTCATTCGTTTTTCAAGCAGATCCTGCGGCACGTCGATCAAGATCGCACTGAGTCGCTTCTCCTGCCGCTCAGCTAAACTTTCAAGCATCCCGGCCTGGGCCGCCGTGCGCGGAAAACCGTCCAGCACGTAGCCGTTCCGACAATCCTCCTGCGAGGTTCGATTTTCAACGACGCGAATCACCAGATCGTCAGGTATCAAGCGCCCTGCCTGCTGAATCGCGCGCACCTCTTCAGCCAGCGGGGTATGCGTCTGCGCCAAGGCGCGAAAGATATCGCCCGTGGAAATCTGCGGCAAGCTCAGGCGCTCTTGCAGCAAACGCGCCTGCGTGCCTTTGCCGGCACCCGGCGCGCCCATCAACAAGATAATTTTTGACATTGATCCATTTGCTCATTGATTCGATGACTAAATGAATCAATGAATCAATGCTGTTTCAGGCGCGCCGCCCACGCAAGCGTCCACCGCTGCCGAGGAAGCCTTCGTAGTTACGCATCACCAGCTGCGCTTCGATCTGGGCCACAGTGTCCATCGCGACGCCTACCAGAATCAGCAATGATGTGCCGCCGAAATAGAACTGGTATCCCATGCCCGTCGGAATCCAACCCAAACCCGGCGTGGTGCTGACGAACGCTTCGAGCCAGTTGCCCACCAACGGCAGTCGCGCCACCTTGAACCCGCTCAACATGAATTGCGGAAAGAAAGCGACCAGCGCCAGGTAAATCGCGCCCACTGTCGTCAAGCGGGTGAGAATCGTATTGAGATATTCAGCCGTCGCTCGACCGGGTCGAATGCCGGGCATGAATCCACCATGCTTGCGCAGATTGTCGGCAACTTCTTCAACGTTGAAGACGATCGAAACATAGAAGAACGTGAAGAAGACGATGAGCGACAGAAAGATCAATTCGTAATATGGATCGCCCGCATGAAATACTTGAAAGAAGCCGAAAATCTTTCCGTACCAATTCCCAGGGTTCTTTGGTGGCAGGGCAGAGAACAAGCTTTGCGGCATGGACAGGACCGACGAAGCAAAGATGACAGGGATTACGCCGCCCATGTTCAGCTTTAAAGGCATCGTAGTCTGTTGACCGCCGACCAGCTGACGTCCGACGTGACGCTTCGCGTAACTCACCGGTATCTTTCGCCGCGCAGCTTCCACAAAAACGATGAATGCGATGATTGCGACCAGCGCGACCACCAGGCCGAGCACACCGAGAATCTCAAGCGTGTCGCCGCCGCTAACGCGCTGCATCACTTGCTGCACGCCACGCGGCAACCCGATCACGATGCCGGCAAAAATCAAGAGCGAGATACCGTTACCAACGCCACGCTCAGTAATCTGTTCGCCGAGCCACATCACGAAGATCGTGCCCGTCGTCAAAGTCAGAATCGTCGTCAGCAGAAATCCCCAGGTGGGCGCGCCCACGCCGTTAATTTGCAGCCAGTGCGCCACGAAGGTGGTTTGCAAACAGGCGAGCCCCACCGTGAGATAGCGCGTCCATTGATTAATCTTCGCGCGGCCCATCTCTCCTTCTTCCTGCAATTTCTTCAATTGCGGAGAGACGACCGTCATCAACTGCAAAATGATCGATGAAGTAATGTAGGGCGTGACGCCGAGAGCAAAGACCGAAATCAGCCGAAAGTTTCCGCCGGAAAACAGATCCAGCACGCCCAGCAATGTCCCGCTGACATCATGCCAGACTTGATCCAAACGCGCTTTGTTGATTCCGGGAGCAGAGACATGCGCACCCAGGCGATAAATCGCCAGAATGCCCAGCGTAAAAAGAATGCGCCGGCGAAGATCCGGCACCTGGAACATGTTGCGTACGGCCGCTAGAAATTTTTCCATAAAAGTCTTCCCAGACTGTTTAGAGTCGGGCTACGGCCCGACTGAGCGGGTTGTAGCCCGCTTCTAAACGGAGGACTCACCCACCGATTACGGTCACGGCGCCACCGGCCTTCTCGATTTTTTCGCGGGCGCTCTTGGTAAAGCGATGGGCCGAAACCTTCAGCGCCTTCGAAATCTCACCATTGCCCAACACGACGATGTCGTGCTTCGCTTTCTTGATGATGCCGCGGCGATGAAGAGCTTCAGGCGTGATCTCGTCATCAGCGGCAAAGGTTCGCTCGAGCGCTTCAAGACTTACTTCGATCCACTGCTTCTTGAAAATGTTGGTAAAGCCGCGCTTCGGCAAGCGACGATGAAGAGGCATCTGGCCGCCTTCAAAGCCGATCTTGGAAGAGTAGCCTGATCGAGACTTCTGACCTTTTTCTCCGCGGCCTGAGGTCTTACCAAGACCGCTGCCCGGACCCCGGCCGAGACGCTTCTTCTTGTGCGTCGAGCCTTTTGCTGGACGAAGATTGTTAAGTGATAACGTCATGACTGAATCACCTGAACTTTGTACTTTGAGCTTTGAACTTTGAAATGAAGAACAAAGTACAAAGCACCAAGTACTAAGTACCTCTATTCGATAATTCTCAAGAGATGCGGGACCTTGGCCACCGCGCCGCGCATTGAGGCTGTGTCAGGCCGCTCAACGACCTGATTCAACTTTGTCAGACCGAGGCTGCGCACGATCTCTTTCTGCTTTGACGGAAACGCGATCGTGCTGCGGTAGTACTGAATCTTGATCTTTGCCGCCACGGCTTCTTTTTTGCTTTGCTTCTTCGTCGCCATAACTCGAAACTCGAAACTTCTTACAGGTCTTCTACTTGTTTGCCACGCAACCGCGCTACCTCAAAAGGATCTTTCATCTTCAGCAGACCATCAAAGGTCGCGCGCACCACGTTGTGCGGATTTGTCGATCCTAAAACCTTGGTGCGTACGTCGCGGACGCCCGCGGCCTGCATCACCGCGCGCACCGCGCCGCCGGCAATGACTCCGGTTCCTTCAGAGGCCGGTTTCATCATGACGCGACCAGCTCCAAATCGTCCGATCAGCTGATGCGGCAGGGTATTTTCGATCAGCGGGACCCGGATTAGGTTTTTCTTCGCGGCCTCTACAGCCTTCTTGATTGCCAGCGGAACTTCACGCGCCTTGCCGGTGCCAAAACCCACGTGGCCACCCTCGTCGCCAACGACGACCAGCGCCGCAAACGAAAGATTCTTGCCGCCCTTAACGACCTTGGTCACGCGGTTGATCGAAATAACCTGGTCCTTCAGATCGAGTCCCTGTGCGGTAATTCTTTGTTTCGGTTGTCTCATCTACTCTTCTTTCGCCTTAGCCTGCTCGCCCGCGTCAACCGCATTCTTCACTTCAGCGCCCTCTGATGCGGGACTGGCTTCGGCGTCTTTGGCTGTTTTGACTTTTTTGGGTGCCGCTTCTTTCCTGGCCTTCGGCGCGGGACTGGCTTCGCCCGCACTGGCTTCTTTCGGGGCCGCCTCTTTTTTGGTCTTTGCCTTCGGAGACTTTTGCTTGCCCTCTGGCTTAGCAGGCTCGGCTTCGGCCGCTTCGGGCTTTTCAGCTTCAGCCGCTTCCGCCTCAACTATTTCATTCTTATTAAGTCCCGCCGCGCGCGCGGCATCGGTCAAAGCCTTCACGCGACCATGATAAAGATAGCCGCCACGATCAAAGACAACGCTTTCGATTCCAGCTGCCAATGCGCGCTCGGCGATCGTTTGTCCGATCTTTTTCGCCGCTTCGATATTGCCGCCGGCTTTTACGCCCAAAGGTTTTTCGGTGGTCGAAGCTGACGCCAGCGTCTGCGCTTTTTCATCGTCGATGAGCTGCGCATAGATGTGATTCAGACTTCGATACACCGCCAGCCGTGGCCGCGCGGTAGTGCCGCGCACCTTGTGACGAATACGCTTATGGACCGCCGTTCTGACTTCTGCTCTGTTTCGATTAGCCATTTCTCAATTTCAATTTTCAGATCTCAAATTTGAAATCCAAAATTATTTTCCTGTCTTGCCCGGCTTCAACTTCAGTTGCACATCGGCGTAACGCACGCCCTTGCCTTTATACGCGTCGGGCTTCCGCAGTTGGTGCATCTCTGCGCACACCTGACCAAGCTTCTGCTTGTCGATGCCGGAAACCGTCAAAGTCGTTTGATACTGCTGAATACTTCCCTTGGTCGTCATGCGTTCAGCTTTGGCCTCAATACCTTCGGGCAAAGGAAATTCGATCGGGTGTGAATAGCCCAGAGAGAACACGATCTTCTTTGCCTGCACGTCCGCTTTATAACCAACGCCGACAATATCCATCTGTTTGGAAAAGCCCTCGGTCACGCCCTGGATGGCGTTGTTCGCCAACGCCCGCGCCAGGCCATGCAGCGCGGCCTGATCGTTCGACGATCGCTCGGCGACCAGGGATTCTCCTTCCAGCTTAAAAGTAATGCCTTCGGGAATCGGAGTTTTCAGCACGCCCTTGGCGCCTTTGATCTCAAGCTGGGCGTCCTGAATATTGACGGTGACTCCTTTGGGAATCGTTATCGGTTTCTTGCCTATTCGAGACATAACTATTGACCCATTTATTCATTTGACCATTGATTCAATGAAACAATGATTCAATGAATTAATTCTTAGTAGATTTCCGCCAGCAACTCTCCGCCGACATTTTCCTTGCGGGCCGTCTTGCCACTCATCAAGCCGCGCGAAGTTGAAACGATGTTTACGCCATAGCCTCCGAGCACCCGCGGGATTTCATGCGAGCCGACATAGACCCTGCGGCCCGGCCGCGACACGCGCGCCAGATGTGTAATCGAAGAGGTGCCGCGCGCGTCATACCGCAAAAAGATGCGCACGACTTTCTTCGCGCCTTCGCCCTTGACGACGAAGTTATTGATATAGCCTTCCTCTTTAAGGATGCGCGCGATCTCCAGCTTCAACTTTGAGGCCGGGATATCGACGCGCGAATGTTTGGCCGAGACGGCGTTCCGAATTCGCGCCAACATGTCGGCAATAGGATCAGTCATTCGTTACAACTCCATTTTCGATTGCCAATTGACAATTGCCGATTGAAAGAACCAATTGGAAATCGGCAATCGGAAATCGGCAATGCTTCACCAACTAGATTTCACGACACCGGGAATCTGCCCCGCCAGCGCCAGTTCACGAAAACAAATTCGGCACAAGTGAAACTTTCGCAGATACGCACGCGGGCGGCCGCACCTCTTACAACGGGTATAGCCCCGCGACGAAAATTTCGGCTTGCGATTAGCTTTCGCGATCAATGATTTCTTTGCCATAACAATCTTGATCTCAGATCTCAAAATCTGAGATTTCAAATCTGAAATTCCTATGTTCTAAACGGCATTCCCAGCGCCTTCAAAAGCGAGCGCGCCTGATCGTCATCCCGGGCCGTGGTCACAATGCAGATATTCATGCCGCGCTGCTTGTCGACCTTATTGAAATCGATTTCCGGGAAGATCAGCTGCTCGCGAATTCCGATCGTATAATTGCCGCGGCCGTCAAAAGCCTTTGGCGAAACACCGCGAAAATCTCTTACGCGCGGCAGCGCGATCGACACCAGCCGATCGAAAAATTCGTACATCTGCTCGCCACGCAGCGTGACCATGACGCCGATCGGCATCCCCTGGCGCAGCTTGAAGCTCGCAATCGATTTCTTCGCGCGAGTAATCACGGGCTTCTGCCCGGCAATCGCTTTCAGCTCTTCAACCGCCGTGTCCAAAACTTTGGCATTAGCGACCGCTTCGCCCATGCCCATGTTCAGCACGATTTTATCGAGGCGCGGCACGGCCATCGGGTTCTCAATCCCGAATTCTTTCGCAATCGCCGGGGCGACCTCTTTTTGATAACGCTCTTTCAGTCTGGCCATAACTATTTGCTCATTGATTCATTTTTTTCATTGATGCAATGGATCAATGAGTCAATGAATAAACCATCATTTCTCTATCGAGTGTCCGCTCGTGGTCGCCACTCTGAACTTGGTTCCGTCACCATCGACCTTGTAACCCACGCGCGAAGGCTTGCCGGATTGCGGATCGACAATCTGCACGTTTGAGATGTCGAGCCATGATTCCTTGTCGATGATTCCGCCGCTACGATTGCCGGCCGGCTTCTGATGCCGTTTAATGATGCCGGCGCCCTCAATCTTGACTTTGCCGCGGGTTGGGGCCACCGCCAGCACGCGACCGCGCTTGCCTTTGTCGCGACCGGTGATCAGCACCACCTGATCGTTCTTCTTTATCTTTGATCTCTTTCGAGCTTTCACCATTTCAACTCCGCTACTCAAATAACTTCCGGCGCCAGGGAGACGATCTTCATGTAATTCTTGTCGCGTAGCTCGCGCGCCACCGGACCGAAAACGCGGGTACCGATCGGCG
>DASWQK010000155.1:0-16218 GCA_036403735.1 Pyrinomonadaceae bacterium | reverse complement strand
TCCAGCGGCTTCTGCTTGAACATCGGAATCAGATCGCTCGGGGTGTGGGGAAACTTTGATTGGGTCGCGTACTCAGGAAAGTTGTTGACGTTGGGAATACCCGACGTGTTTGTCAACAAATGATGCAGCGTAATGCGATCTCCATTCGGATAATCAGGAATGTATTTCGAGAGCGGATCGTGAACATTAAGTTTGCCACGCTCCTGCAAAATCATGATCGCGGCGGCCGTGAAAGTCTTTGAGACCGAACCAAGATGAAACTTCGTTTGCGGCGCGTTCGCCACGTTCAGCTCGAAGTTGGCCATGCCATAGCCTTTGCTTAAGAGCACGCGCCCGCCTTTAGCAATCAGGATCGAACCAGTGAAACCATGAAGATCAAGAAATGGCTTCAAATAGGCGTCAACTTTTGACTCGATCGTCCGGTCATCCTTCGCCGGCGTGTGGGCGTTGGCCGGTATTGGGTCCACGCTCGGCCAAATCATCGCGGCGAGAAGCATCAGGCGAATGATTGACTTCATGAGAATTCCTCCACCGGCAGTCAGCGATTAGGTTCGAAACGCCGGCTAGTATCCTATCGCTGCTTGCCTTTGCCAACTGCGCTCGGATAAATTATCGCTCAATCCGCAGTCACATCCTGCTTTTTCATTGACCGATGAAACCGAGGGATGACTGTCGCCGGAACTCGATCTCTGAAAGGACTCGTTAGCTCTTATGAAAGCCTACGCTACTGAAGCCATTCGCAACCTTGCGGTCATTGGACATGGCGACGCCGGGAAGACGCAACTGATTAGTTCCCTTCTCCACGTCGCAGGCGCCACGCCCCGCTGGGGCAAAGTCGATGAAGGCACGACCGTCACCGACCATGACGAAGATTCCATCGCCCGCAAGATCACGCTCAACACCGCGCTGGCCCACCTCGAACACAAAGAAACAAAAGTCAATTTGATCGACACGCCGGGATACGCGGCTTTCGTTTCGCACGCACGGCCGGCCTGTCGGGTCGCCGACTGCGGCATGGTCGTTGTCGACGGCGTCAAAGGCGTCGAGGTGCAGACGGAAAAAGTTTGGAATTATGCGAATGAATTCATGCTGCCGCGCATAATGGTAGTGACGAAGCTGGATAAAGAACATTCAGATATCGGCATCGCGCTCGACAGCGCGCACAATGTTTTCAAGCGAGCGATCGTGCCGTTTACTTTGCCGATCGGCAAGGAACACAACTTCAAGGGCATCGTCGATGTCGTCCATATGAAGGCATACGAGTTCGATGCGAATGGCAAAGCCAAAGAGATCGATATTCCGTCCGAGGGCCGCGACGTAGTTGATAAGACCCGAGAGCGTTTAGTCGAACTGGTGGCGGAATCAGACGATGCTTTGCTCGAGAAATATTTCGAACAGGGAACGCTGGATGATTCGGACGTGCTGCCGAACATCGGCGCCGCGATCGCGAACAGCAAACTTTGCCCGGTGTATGCGGTTTCCACGATGACTTTAGTAGGCCTTTCGACTTTGCTCGATCACATCATCGAATTCGCGCCTGATCCAGCGCATCACGAAGCCGAGCACGGCAAGAACGAGAAGGGTGAAGAAGAATCGCGGAAATACTCAGACAACGAATCGTTCTCGGCTTATTGCTTCCGCACGATCGCTGATCCATTTGCCGGACGCATCAACGTCTTCAAGATCTTCAGCGGCAAAGTCGGGACGGACGCGACGGTTTATAACTCGAGCCGCAGCGCTACGGAACGGCTGGGCGCGCTGCACACCATGCAGGGCAAACAACTCGACAAAATTCCTGAAGCGCACGCCGGTGACATCATCGCCTGCGTGAAATTGAAAGAGACGCAGACCGGAGACACTTTGTGCGACAAGGCGCACGCGATCATTTACGATCCGGTTCAGTATCCGGAAGCGGCAATCGCTTTCGCCATCGAACCAAAGTCACGCCAGGACGAAGAGAAGATCAGCGTGGCGATTCACAAGATTCTGGAAGAGGATCCAGCCCTTTCATTCACCCGCGATGCGCAGACAAAAGAGTTTCTGCTCGCCGGCTCAGGCCAGGTTCACGTGGAAACGATCGTCGATAAATTGAAGAAGCGCTACAACGTGGAAGTGATGCTGCATCCGCCAAAGGTGCCTTACAAAGAGACGATTACGCAGCGAGCGGAAGTGCAGGGCCGCCACAAGAAGCAGACCGGCGGCCGCGGACAGTTTGGGGATTGCAAGGTAGTTTTTGAACCGTTACCGCGCGGCGGTGGCTTTACTTTTGAAGACAAGATTTTTGGTGGTTCGGTGCCGCAACAGTTTCGACCCGCGATTGAAAAAGGAATTATCGAGGCCGCGGCCCATGGAGCCATCGCCGGCTATCCGCTGGTCGATTTCAAAGTGCAATTGATCGACGGCTCGTATCACAACGTCGATTCTGACGAGCACAGCTTCCGCGCGGCCGGTCGCAAAGCGTTTCGCAACGCGATGGAAAAGGTAAAGCCCACGCTGCTCGAGCCCATCATGGATGTAGAGATTACCGCGCCACAGGAATGCAGTGGCGACATCATGGGCGATCTGAATTCACGCCGGGGACGCGTGCAGGGCATGGACACGTGGGGCAAGAACCAGTTGATCAAGGCTCAGGTGCCGATGGCCGAGATGCTCAACTATCAATCGACGTTGAACTCGATCACCGCCGCGCGCGGATCATTTCACATGCAGTTCTCGCACTACGATCCGGTCCCGGGACAACTCGCGCAGAAGATCGTGCAGCAGGCGAAGGATGAAGGCCGGATTCGCGTCGCGGAAGAAGATTAGCTGTGCCAGATGGAATGCCGCTCGGTGTTTCTGAGAGTGAATTGTGATCCGCTCGACTCGTCGAACTGGGACTCTGAGATCACGAGCCAATCTTGCTCCGGCTGATTTCGAGAGGCTTTAGGAATTCTTCGAATAAAATTTCGCCCGGGGACACTGGTTTTAGTTTACGAGCCACGGTCCGTCTCCTCTCAATCGGAAGATTCGTTGCCCTCAATTGGCAATCGGATCTCTACAATCAGCCCGCCATCCTTAGCGTTGGCGGCTTTGATTGTGCCGTGATGCAGGCGCACCGCGCGCGCGGCGATTGACAAACCGAGACCGGTGCCGCCCGTTGTGCGATCGCGTGCGTCCTCGACCCGATAGAAGGGCCGGAAAATTTCTGCAATCGAATTTTCAGGAACACCTTTGCCGTGGTCGTGCACGCTGACCTTCGCCAGACGTTCGCCGTTGACCGATTCAGTAACGAGCGAAACATTAACTTCAGTTCCCTTTTCAGTATGACGCACGGCATTGCGCACCACGTTTTCGATTGCACTTCTAATTAACTCGGGGACGCCGAACACCTCAGATGGCTCGTCCCGGGCTAGGCGAACGGAACGCTCGCGACTGCGCGCCTCGTAATCCGCGTCTTCGACGACTTCGTGAATCAAACCCCTGAGATCTATTTTTGCACTTTTCAAGCCGTCGGTGCCGCTTTCAAGTCGCGACAGCGCCAGCAACTGTCCAATCATTTCGTTAAGGCGCTCGCCCTCCCGCTCAATACGATCCAGCGCGCTGCCGGCTTCAGCTCCCGCTCGACGTCGCGCGATTGCCAACGCGACTCCCTGGCGCGCCAGCGGCGAACGCAATTCATGAGAAATATCGCCGAGCAACCTGCGCTGGGCTTCGATCAAAGACTCAACCCGGCCGGCCATAACGTTGAAGTCGCGACCCAGATGACCTATCTCGTCATGCCGCTTAAGTAATTTTTCATTTACTCGCGCAGTTAGCTTGCCGTCTGACAGTTCCTGCGTCACTCCGCGCAGTTCTTCCAAAGGAGTCGAAAGGTATCTGGCCAACCAATAACAAAAAACACCGCCGACCAGCAGCACCGGAAGCAGACTCCGCGTGAGCGCAAACAGAGTAAAGCGAAACAATCCCGGCCTCAGGCGCCCTGAAACTCCAGGCCCCGGGCGCCATTCATCCTGGGCGATGAGCACATAAATCGCACCGCGTGGCGATCGTACTGCCTGAGCATTCAGGGGGCGGCTACCAGAGAGCTCATTGACGAAGGCCATCTTTTCGCGCGCGCGCTTAGCTAATTCGTGCGAACCGGCAGGCAGCGGCTGACCGGACACTTCGACGTCGTGTTCATCCACCAGGACTGCATGAATACCTGAAGCCTGCCCGACGTGTTGAAGATACGTAGCGGCAGCTACGGCTCCGTCGCGGTCGAGGATTTCCGCCGCAGTTTGAGAATAGACTCCAAACGCCTGGATCAGAGGCAGAGGCGCGATGTCACGAGCCTGACGCTCAGCAACGACTCCGATAAAAAAGGACGCCACGGCCGCCGCGATCATCGCGAGCCCAAACCACAATAAAATTCTTAAGAAGAGACTGCGCATAACTTTAATCCGGAGACTCATCCTTCGCATAGATATAGCCCACGCCGCGCACGGTTTTGATCCGTTCAGC
The DNA here is from genome assembly GCA_036403735.1 of Pyrinomonadaceae bacterium. Lineage (GTDB taxonomy): Bacteria > Acidobacteriota > Blastocatellia > Pyrinomonadales > Pyrinomonadaceae > UBA11740. Next base: position 11,739 of record DASWQK010000155.1, on the reverse strand, counting down.
GCCATTAACTTCGTGGCCCAGCTTCTTCCGTAAGTTACTCACGTGGGTATCAATGCTGCGATCGAATGGGGAAAGCTCTCGATGAAGAACTTCTTTCACCAACTCTTCCCGAGTCAGGATCCTACCGGGAGCACTGAGCAGTTTCTCCAACAGCGAATACTCGACTACGGTTAATTCGACTGGCTCTCCGGCACGACGAACGGTTCGCGTACGATTGTCCATTTCGATATCGCCGGCGGAGATGACTTCGGCTCTCTTTTGATCGGGTTGACGCTGGGAGCGACGCAGCACGGCGCTGATTCGCGCCACCAGCTCCAATGGATTGAATGGCTTTTGCAAGTAATCGTCAGCGCCGATTTGAAGCCCGATAATACGGTTCACATCGTCGCCACGCGCCGTCAACATCACAACCGGCAGGCTCGACGCAGCGCGAATTTGTCTGAGCACTTCAAAGCCGTTTAACCCGGGCAACATGTAATCAAGCACCGCCAGCGCGTGCTCGCCGGACAGCGCCCGCTGCAAGCCTTCGTGTCCTTCATGTATGGCTTCGACTTGGTAGCCATCGGGTTCGAGGTACTCCGCGACCAGCTCGCAAAGCTCAACATCATCGTCAATTACCAAAATCTTTTGCATCATCGTTTCAAGAACGGAGTTCAACTCTCAGAGCCTATCTTAGATGCCGCTCTCACTTTGTAAAGGACGATCATTCACTTAGTCACCGACTTTCTTTTAATTTGCAGAAGCTTGACGAACTCTTCACATCACACGTCATACGACGAGCGTCCAAAGAGCGACTGATTGAACAGAACGGATTGCAACCAACGTCTAGAAGGAGAAAAATCGTGAAACTAAATTGGAAGAAACTGACCATTACGAGCATCGCCGGCCTGTTGGTTTTGGCTGCCGCGACACTTGCACTTTCACAACGACCGGAGGGCCCGCCGCCGGGCGGTGGCTTTCGCGGAGGGCCGGGACCGCGTGACGGTCTGGGCCCAATCGCCCGCGATCTTAATCTGACCGATGATCAAAAGGCCGCGCTCAAAAAGATATCTGAAAGCTTTCGCCAAAGCGATCAGGCCCTCTTCGATCAATTACGGGCCCTCCATCAGAGCGAACCGGATCTAATGGGCGGCACATTTGACGAGGCTGGCGTGCGCGCGGGCGCGGGAGCTCGCGCAAAGATCCAGATCGAATTGGAAGTTTCGCATGCGAAGATGATGTCGCAGATGGCCACTGTGCTGACTGCAGACCAAAAAGCTCAACTTGCGGTGAGACGGCAAGTGTTCGAGCTTGGTCCGGCGCCACCGCCATTGGAGCGCCCTAATAAATAACCAGAACAACGACTTCAGCGTCGCCAGGATAAGTGGGGATTGCTGATCACGGCTCTGCGAGGGAAGGGCCTACTGGGGAGTCAGCCCTTCCTTCTGAGCCAAGTTCGAGACACATATTTTCAGTTTAGTGCGCGGCAAGTGGCTGACTTGCGCACGCGGCCGGCTCTAAGTGAGAGAAGCGTTCTTGAGGCACGCGCTTCTCGCTGGGCCGGTCTTTTTTTGTTTCCGAGCCGACAATCAACCGCTCACTATTCGCAGGCCAATCTGACCATCGATCGCTTCACAAAACTTCACACTCGATTAACCGACTCTTTGCGTCGCCTCTCTTGCGAATGGCGTCATAACAACGATTCGGGAAATTCATAAGTCATAAGCACCCGAAATTAATTCGGCAAGTACCGGTACTTGTTTGCGCGCGCTTGAATGATTTGCCGACGGCGACTCGACAAGCTCTATCACGACTCGCTGTGATCATATCGATTAAAGGAGTCTGGTCATGAAGAAGTTTGCATACTCAGTTATCATAGTTCTCTCCAGCCTGTCATCTTCATTTGCTCAAAACGAAAAGAAGCCTGAATTCTTTGGCGGTTACTCATTCGAAACCGTCAACACCGGAATTACGAGCGCCGACCTGGGAGCCACAACCAGTCTCGACAATCGTTTCAATGCTAATGGCTTCGATCTGTCTGCGACTAAGTATTTCACGAAGCGATTTGGCATTACCGGGGATTTCTCGGCCAATTTCAACAACCGATCCGATACGTTTGGCACAACGATCGGAGTAACCAAACTTTCGCTCTATAACATTACGGGCGGACCACAGATTCGATTTCCCAACACGAGCCGCTTCACGCCGTTTGCCCAGAGCCTCGCAGGCGTGGCGCGCCGCAACTTCACGGAAACAATTGCCAGCACGTCCACCAGTTTCACGGATAACAAGACGAGCTTCGCGATGAATCTGGGCGGCGGTGTTGACTATAAGTTAAATGACAAATTTGCCTGGCGGATATTCCAGTTCGACTACAACCCGATCTTTCTGCGCAGTCGCAGTGTCAACTCGACAGCCATTCCCGATCGCACCCTGAACGGTTTCCGATTTTCAACCGGCATCGTGATCAAATGATCGTCAAGAACAAGGAGACAAGAAATGAAGGCAACTAAGCAAGTTATCGTTATTGCGGCGATCGTCGTGGCGAATGCGGCGCTGGCCATTTCGCAAAGTGTAATTCGAACGAGCCCGAATGAACCGCAGCAGGCTGCTCAGTCATACCCGGACCAGGACGCCGAAGAGCTTATTCGCGCCGTATTCGATCCAATCACGGACGATCTGAAACTAACGCCGCACCAAAAGTTTCGCATCATCTCGATCGCCAGCGCGACGATGGCGCAGGTCGAGCCCCTCTTCGCACAGATTGATGACTTGGAAGATCAGCTTTCGCTGGCGGCGTTCAGCGGACAATTGGATGAAGCCAAAATCAGGCAAGTCTCAGATAAGCAGGCAGCCCTGCTCGGCGAAATCATCGCGATGAAAGCCCGCGCGAAGGCGAATTTCTACAAAGTGCTCACGGCTGAGCAAAGAGGAATCGTCGTGAATCAATATCGATTACGCAGTGTTGAGAGCCTCGGATCGATCAGCAATCCGGAGCATTGATTTGCCGCCAGGGAGGAGTTGAACATGAGTGAAGTTTTGACATGGCTGGCTTTCTGCCTTCAACTCCTCCCGTTATTTCTGCACGTCATCTGGAGCGCAATGGAAAGACGAAGCTTGCTATGATGCTCACAAGATTCACACCCGCAAATGTCATTCGCCAGACGGATCAATCCCTGGGTAATCCCAGCAAATGGCGAGTAATCGCTTCCTCGGCCATTTCTCGCGCCTAATCCATCGTCCGTCCGTACGCGGCGATACCAGGACGCGCGGGGAGGATCATTTGCAACCGCCGTCAGCGGAATGTTGTGATTACGCGGTGGCATTGAGGTACTCCTTCAAGTGCTGCTAATCGAATTACAGAAAATCTGTCTATTCAAGTCAATCTATCAATTAAGACTGCTCAGCTAATTGGCTGTCATACAGCCACCCGCCAGCAACGACTAATCATCAAAACGGATTGAGAGCGAGCTTCGTAATCAATCGCAATTTTTGATTCTTAAGGAGAAGAAAAGTGAAAATTAACTGGAAGAAGATCAGCATCTCGATCGTTTCGGGCGCGGTTTTGTTGGTGGCCGCCGCAGTCGTCTCTTCGCAGCAACCGCAAGGTCCGCGACCGGGACCGCCGCCTCCAGGGCCGATGGGTCCGGGGTTTCGTGGTGGGCCGGGTGGACCTGGCGGACCGCGTGAAGGCTTTGGACCATTTGGTCCGTTTGGTCGCGAGCTTAATCTGACCGATGACCAAAGAGCGCAGATGAAAAAGATTGGCGACAGCTTCCGCGAAAGCGATAAGGCGCTTTTTGATCAAATGCATGCGCTGCACGAAAAGCAAGGCGATCCGATGACCGGCGCATTCGACGAAGCGACTGTGCGCGCGGCAGCCGAAGCGCGGGCAAAGATACAAATTGAACTGGAAGTCGCGCACGCGAAGATGATGTCTCAGATTGTCGGACTGCTGACTGCCGACCAGAAAGCACAACTGGCCGCGCACCATGAAGAGATGAAGCGAATGGGACCACCACCTCCGCCCCAGCCGTTCTAACTTGGATTGAAATCAAAGGACGATAAGAGGCAATCGTCCCGCGATCGGCTCAACGAGCAGCAGCGCATGCCCGACTAATGCGCTCTCTCGTCGAGCCGTTTTTTTGTAAGACAGCAGATGAGCACGGGTCATCCAAAGAAATCGCACCGCGAACACGCGAAAGGCTCCCGAGTGAAGTACCGGCCCCGTTGCGATTTCGTACTTTGCTTTCTTGCTCTCACCTGAAATCACTGAAGCGGAAATAGCACACGTAATCGTTTGTTTTCCCTATCTTATGTAACCAATTCGTAATGCACCTCGTCTTACTTACCGAGGCAACTTACCGCCCATTTTTCAATACCTAAGGGAAAATCTTGATGAAACGTTTCTTTCTAATCTTATTGCTTTGCACTGCGACAGCTTCTGCGCAACAGAACACCGGCGGATTGAAGGGCCACGTGTCCGATGAATTTGGCGGAGTGATCGTCGGCGCAACTGTCACGGCCACTGACGCGAACGGAAAGACAAAGACCGCAACCACAAATGGCGACGGCGCCTTCAGCTTAGCGGGTCTGGCGCCAGGCAAATACACTGTCCGAGTCTCGGGGCCAGGTTTTGGCACGTTTGAAAATACAGAGGTAGCTGTAACGACGCGCGCCGAGCAATTCGACGTAACTTTGAAAGTGACGATCGATCAGCAAAAGGTGACCGTCTCTGCCGACGTGACGGGCGTCAACACGGATCCGGAAAATAACGTCGGCGCGCTGGTACTCAAGGGCACTGACCTGGAATCACTGCCCGACGATCCAGACGATCTCGTAGCTGCATTACAGGCGCTTGCCGGTCCTGCAGCCGGGCCCAACGGCGGACAAATCTATATCGATGGTTTCACCGGAGGCCGCATGCCGCCGTTGGCGTCGATTCGCGAAATCCGCATCAACAACAATCCCTGGTCGTCAGAGTTCGACCGGCCCGGGTTTGGCCGCATCGAGATTCTGACGAAGCCCGGCACTGACAGATTTCGCGGACAGGCCAGCCTCAGTTTCAATAATCAGGACTTCAATTCGCGTAATCCTTTCGCGCCCACGCGTGCACCTTACTTGTCGCGGAATTACGGAGGCAATTTGAGCGGGCCGATTTCGAAGAAAAAGGCTTCGTTCTTCCTCGACTTTGAGAAGCGAGACATCAACGACGACGCCGTGATCAACGCCACGGTTTTGGATGCGAACCTGAACATCGTGCCCTTTGCTGCCACCGTTCCTACTCCGAATCGACGCACCACATTCAGCCCGCGAATCGATTATCAATTGAATGCAAAGAACACTCTGGTCTTTCGTTACGAGTATGAACACAATCGATCGATAGCCGGACTGAACGGAGGCTTCTCGCTGCCGTCGCGCGCCTATGCCAACTTCGGCACCCAACAGACGATTCGGGCCACTGAGACGGCAATCCTTAACAAGAAGACAGTAAACGAAACGCGCTTTCAATTTAATCATCAGACATCTGGAGACACTGCGAACAACTCGATTCCGACCGTTACTGTCCAGGAGGCTTTCACGGGCGGCGGCTCACAAATTGGTTTGACTTCGACGAAGACGGACCGTTGGGAGATCAATAACATCACATCGATCGCGCTTGGATTTCACGCAGTCAAATTTGGCGGACGGGTCCGGGATGTAAACATCACGAACATCTCTCCACAAAACTTTGGCGGCTCCTGGACATTTTCCGGTAGCCGCGCTTTTGGCCAAGCGATTGGACTCACCAGCATTCAGGCTTACCAGGTCACCCAGCAGGGTTTGCAGCAGGGTCTGACCGGCGCGCAGATCCGCGCAAACGGAGGCGGCGCAACCCAGTTTACAATTAATTCGGGCAATCCAAAGGCAGGCGTCAGCCAGTTTGATGTTGGCATGTTTGCCCAGGACGATTGGAGGTTGCGACCGAATCTTACCGTAAACCTCGGGCTGCGCTACGAGAACCAGGACAATATCAGCAGCAATTTGAACTTTGCGCCTCGGGTTGGGTTTGCGTGGGCACCCGGATCGGCGCAGCAGAAAAAGACTACGATTCGCGGCGGATTCGGGGTCTTCTATGATCGCATCAGCGAGAGTCTGACGCTCAACGCTACTCGGCTGAATGGAACGAACCAGCAACAGTTTATGGTTACGAATCTTGCGATCCTCAATCTATTTCCGACCGTACCGACAATCGATGCGTTGCAGGCCTTTGCTCAACCAGTGACGATTTATCAGTTGTCGAAAGATATCCAGGCGCCGTACACGATGCAGACGGCAATCAGCCTCGAGCATGCACTGCCCCACAACTTTACGACGAGCGTCACTTTCAGTCATGCGCGAACTCTGCACTTGTTGCGCGCGAGGGCGCTCAATGCGCCGCTGCCCGGCACATTCAATCCACTGGTTCCCGGAAGCGGCACACGACCTCTGGGTGTCAACGATTATTTCGAATACGACTCAACAGGCCAATTCAATCAGAACCAACTGATCGTAACCGTCGGCAGCCGCCTCAGTCGCAACATCAGCTTCAACGCGAACTACACGTTCGCCAAGGCCAACAGTAACAGCGACGGCGCTGGCACGTTCGCTTCCAATCCTTTCGATTTCAGTAACGAATACGGGCGGGCGTCAAACGACGTTCGTCACCGATTCTCGTTGAACGGCAGTTTCCGCATGCCCTGGAACATTAGTTTGAATCCGCTGGTGGTCTACTCGTCTGGCCAACCCTTTAACATAACAATCGGCCGCGATCTGAACGGCGACAAATTGTTCACCGAACGTCCCGCGTTTGCCGCCGACTTAACCAAACCTGGAATCGTCTTTACGAGGTTCGGCGTGTTCGATCCCAATCCCGTCGCCGGCGAAACTATTATTCCGAGAAACTACGCCCAAGCGCCAGGATCGCTGATTGCAAATCTGCGAGTGAGCAGGACCTTCGGATTCGGCGGCGAAAGGAAAACAACCGCGCAGAGCAACGGACGCGGCGGGGCTGACGGCCAGCGAGGCGCCGCAGGCGGTGGCGGTGGAGCGCGCGGTGGTTTTCCCGGCGGCGGTGGTGGTGGCGCACGCGGCGGCGGTGGTGGCCGTGGTGGCGGTGGAGGAGGCGGTGGCGGCTTCGGTGGCGCTGAGGCCGCTAAGCGCTACAACCTCACTGTTGGTGTGAACTTTACGAATATTCTCAACCACGTGAATCTGAGTCGCCCCATCGGCAACCTGAGTTCTTCACTCTTTGGGATATCGAATTCCAGTGCCGGTGCCTTTGGCGGATTTGGTGGCGGCGGTCGTGGCGGCGGTGGCTCGGCGCCATACAATCGCCTCATAGAAATGAGTATTCGCTTTAGTTTTTGAGGAATCAAACACGCCTATTGACCTAAAACCCCTATTTTTGCGAGAATCGAAAAGGCTCGGATGCGCCCCATCCGGGCCTTGACGAATTTATCGTCACCCTCGCCGACGCGACAATCAACGCGTGGAATTTACCCTGACTAGTTCTGGCGCTCGGGAAACACAAAGCTGAACCGTCTCAGCTATCACCTCAGGGCCACTCGTCCTCCGGACTTTCGAACGACTGGAGGTGGAGAATCAAAATGGACCAATCCTCTTCCGGATCCACCAATTCAGAAAACAAACAAATCAAGGACTCGACTCCGGGACACAACGGTGACGCCGTCCGCATTGATGCAAACGATCCGGCGAATCAGCGGATGGTTGCAGATCGACTGCTCGCGGCGCTAGCGAGCGGCAATCTCGAACACCTGGCCCAGGCTCGTCAGGCCTTTATCAAATCGCCGGGCGACAAGAAAAAAGAAAGTCAGCGGAAGCCGTTGCAGCCGACTGCACCTGTGGCCGCGAGTGTGCCGCTCCGGCCTTCGGCCGAAGAGACTGCGGATCTCGCCGCCGCGCTCGAGCGTCGTACTGCTCCACGGACTGTCGAGCATGCGTTTGTCGCGGTGGACGAATTACGAAAGGAAGAAGAAGAGCTAAGTAAAGCTGAAGCGGAGCTGGAGCGTCGTCGCGCCGAAGTTCAGGCAGCAAAAAAACAAGCCGAGGACGACGCCAAACGTCGGGTGTTCGAAGAATCGCGCCGTCAACTGGAAGCCGAGACGCAAAAGAAAGCTGAAGAAGAAAAGCAGCGACTTGCCACGCTTCAAACCGTGCGCGATCAGGCCGAAGCCGCAACCCGAGCGCGAGCCAGGACGCAACGCGAACTCAACGCGGCGATCGATGGCTTGAGAATCGCTGAACAAGAAGAGCTCAAACAGATCGCCGATACCGAAGGACGAATTGCCGATCACGAAGAGCGATGCCGTCAACTTCACAGTGAAGCGCAGCAGCGAGCTGAGCGCGTTCAGTGGCTAACGGAAGAAATAGAAGGACTACGTCAAGCGGAACAACAGCAACTCAAACTCGTCGAAGTGACTGAAGCTCGCCTTCTCTCGCAACTGGAAGCGAGACACTTCGCCGACGCTCAAGCGCAACGGCACGCGGAGCAGGAACAGCAACTTAACAATGAGATCGATCAGCTAAAACTAGAGGAACAAATTCAGCTGGCACGCGTCGCCGGAGCCCAGGCTCGGGTTGAGGTGTTACGCGAATCACAACAGGCCGCGCGGACAAAACTTCAAGAGCACGCCGAGCAAACAGCAGTTTTGGAAGCGAGCATCGCGGCGTTGGAAACCGATGGCCAGGCCGAAGTCGAAAGAATCAAATTAGCGCAAGCGCGGCTGGTAGATCTGAACACAGCGCGCGAGAAGGTCGAACACGAGAGCGCGCGCCTGTCTGGTGAAGAGCGACGTCTCAACGATGAACTTGAGGCTCTGCATGCAGACGAGATCAAACAACATGAACGCCTGGCTGCTGTCGAGGCACAGCTTGCCGCAGAGAAAGAGACCCACGAAGGAGTCGTTGCCAGCGTAGCTGAATTGACAAGCAACGAGCAGCAACTCAATGCCGCCATTGAAGAACTGCGGGCGAACGAACAGAACATCCGGGCGCGCATAACTGAAGCAGAGGAACGGTTACGCGCGGCTGAGCACGCTCATCTAACAGCCAAGATCGAAGCGGAACTCCGAGCTGAACACGAGGACCAGCGCATCGCGGAACTCACTGCTTTACGAAGTGATCTGGATGCGGCAGCCGAGCGTCGCACCGAAAAGATCCAAACCTTCAACAACGAAATCGAGAAGCTGCGGGTGTCTGAGCACGAGCAACTCAGCGTCATCGCGCGCGTTGAAGCTGCGCTGAGCACGCAACAAGAGGCAAAGGCTACGGCCGAGACGACGCTTCAGTCTCTTACGGAAAAGCAACAGCTGCTCGCGACCGAAGTCGAACAACTTAACGCCACCCAATCGGCCACGATAGCAAAGATCGCCGAGACCGAAAGCAATATTCTCGCGCAGGAACAAACGCGCCAGCAGGCAGAAACGCGCATTCAGGAACTAATCCAGAAACAGGAATCGTTGGTGGCGCAAGTTGGCTCGTTGCACGAGCAGGAAACAGAGCAGGCAAAACAACTTGCGGAAGCCGAAGATCGACTGCGCGAACAGCAGGAAGTAAACCAAAAGGCTGAGGCTGAGTTTCAGATACGCATTCAAACTGTGGCGCAACGGATCGAAGAATTCGAAATCGTCCGCGCTCAGGCCGAGAGTGAACTGCAACAGCGCACTGAAGCGCTGACGCTGGTCAACAGCCAGATTGAAAGCCTCCGGTTCGCGGAACAGAAAGTACTGAAGCAAATCGAAGACGCCCCCGCCGTTCTTCAGGCCCATCAAGACGCGCATCAGCGCGCCCAGTCTGACGCCGAGCAAGTTGCCCAGGCGCAGCAACAGCGGATTGCTGAGCTGCAAGCGATCGGCAAGCAAATCGAAGCTGACGCTCAACAACGTGCGGACGAAGAAGCGCGATTGCAACTGGAACTTGATGAAGCACGTAAGGCCAACGCGCTGGAAGTCGAAGCCGCCGCGCAGAAGCGCGAAGCAGCGGAAGCTCAACTTAAGTTAGAGATTGAGCAATCGCGCAAAACTGGAGCGGAACAGCTCGCGCGGCTCGAAGACGTCCGCGCTCAATTGGCGGCGGCCGAAACGTCACGTAGCGAGCAGCAGGCGAGGATCGAAGAAGCAATTGCGACGGAACAATCGGTAAGAGCCGAAACGGAAACACTTCGTCAGGATGAGAAAAACCTACTGAAGCGGATCGTCGAAGTCGAAGCAATATTCGTCGAACAACGAAAAACGCATCAACTGACGCTGGCCCAGGCAAAGCAGCAAGAGGAGAAAGAGCAGAAGCTCGTCCAGGAACTTGAGGCGTTGAATCGGACCGAGCAGGAAGCTCTCGCCCGCATAGAAGGGATCACCCAGCGCATCCCGCAGCTCGAGACCTCAAAACAACTAATTGAAGAAGAAGCTGAATTGCGGGCCGAGCAGGAACAACAGCTCAACCTCACGATCGGCGTCCTGCGCGAGCAGGAAGAAGAACAGATTAAGCGAATTGAAGAAACTCAAGCGCACCTCGCCGCCCAGGTTAAAGCGTGCTATCTCGCAGAGGCTGAAGCGCAACAGCATGCTGAGAAAGCTGAACAAATCAGTCTTGAATACGAGACCGTTATTAAGAGCAAAGAAGATCGCGCCAAGTTCGTCGAAGAGGCCGAGACACGTCTTCGCGCCATGGATGAGACTCGTAAGGGAATTCGGGTAAGCACGCTGCGTCGAAGCGAAAAGGAGCAACAACTCGCCTCAGAGATTGAAGCGCTCAGACAGGCGGAAGCAGAACAGATCAAGCGAGTGCAGGTCGCCGAAGCCCGCCGGCGCGAGCAGGAAGAGGCGCGCCAAGCTGCGAAGGCACGCGTCAAGGAATTGAGCGAGCAAGAGCAACAGTTGATTGCCGAGATCGAAGAGATGCGCCGCCTGGAAGCCGAGCACCTGAATAAGATCAAAGAGACTGAAGCCCGCTTGCCAGGTCACGAGGAAGCTGTGCGACAGGCAGAGGCGCAAGCTCAACGGAAAGCCGACGAAGAAATTCAACGGCTCAAACAGCTCGAAGCGATTTGCGAAAAAGAGCAAGCGGAGGCGGCCGACCGCGCTAACCACAAAAGACAATTGAATGGACAAATCGAATCGCTACGGAATCAGCCGGCTGAGGACGATGTATTCGAAAACGATGTATTCGAACTGGACGATTCAAAATCGATAATGCTGTCGGATCAATTTGTGGTTGAAGAGCCTCAAGCCAATGAAGATCCCTGGCTAACGATCGATCTGCAACACACCAAGCCGGTCAGTCACCAAATCGATACGAACATCATCAACTCAGACACCACGGCGGATCTCGTGGGTTTGGAACAGGTTTCTCAACCAAATATCGCGGCGCACAGCGTCGCTCACGAGCCCGAGGTTGCGATTCCCGCTGAGATTGCCCAGCGACTGCAAAGCGCCGATTCATCTGAACGCGCAGCGGCGCTGGTCGATTTGGCTGATGCCGGCGACGATGCCTCGTTTGCGTTGATTACCAAATCCTTCGACGATCCAAGTATAGAAGTTCGAAACGCCGCGGCCCGCGCGCTGCATAGCCTGCAACCGGATTTAGCCGCTTCGTTCACCCGCGCGTTGCGTGAAGCATCGCCCGAACGACGCCGCAAGATCGGATCTGCGATCGCGGGATCGGGTCTGGCCGCAAATGCCATCAACAGCCTCGGAGGCGAAGGCCGCGATCGCACCTATGATG
>DASWQK010000154.1:0-3010 GCA_036403735.1 Pyrinomonadaceae bacterium | reverse complement strand
TTTGCGCCCATGTTCCACGTGGGATGCTTCATGGCCTCCGCGACCGTCGCTCGAGAAATCGTCGCCTTGTCACGCGTGCGGAATGGCCCACCGGACGCAGTCAAAATAATTCGCCGCACTTCGGATCGCTTTTCGCCACGTAGGCATTGATGCAGGGCGTTGTGTTCTGAATCAACGGGCAATAACTCGGCGCCGGACTTCCGGGCCGCGCGCGTCATCAACTCGCCGGCCATCACCAGTGTTTCTTTGTTTGCAAGCGCGACCCGCTTTCCCGCTTCCAACGCACGCAGGGTCGGGACGAATCCCACGGCCCCGACGGTCGCTGAGATTACACAATTGGCGAGTTCATAGGTGGCGACTTCCACCAGCCCGCCTTCGCCGCAGACAAGGCGAGGCGCCGTCACACTTCGGGCCATCAGTTCGGCCTTTAGTTGTGCTGCTGATTCTTCGGTGTCGACTGAGACCAGTTCGGGATGATGTCGCTCGATCTGATCGGCGAGCACCTTGACGTTGCGACCGGCGGCGAGCGCGACAACGTTGAACCGCTCAGCCCCGAGAGATTCAATCACGCGCAGAGAGTTGCAACCAATCGAGCCGGTGGATCCCAGAATAGCAATGCCGCGCGCAGACATAGATTGACGTTATTTCACAGGAGAAGCAGAAGGATCAGACCCGTAGGCTTGGATCAAATCGATCGTTTGTCCGTCTCGATCGTAAGACGCGCCGGTAACGCGCCAGGCGCGGTTGTCGCGATATAAAAGATCGACGCGCGCATTGACGTTTCGTTTCTCACCAATCACCTTCAGATAAAGTGTCGCGACGCCGTCGCCGTTTGAGACGTTGATGTTTCCAGTTACAAACGATCCAAAATCTTTCACCTCACCGATGTCCTGCTTCAAGGTTTCATTATTGCGCAGATACGTGCGTGCGGTATTCGCCGCATCGCTCGAACCGATCGTGTGAAATACAAAAAATGCGATTCCGCCAACGAACAGCGCCACGATCAAACAGAGCACCGCAACGATGCCAATGATGATCAGAACTATTTTTTTCGTGCTCATCTATAGCAGTGCCGCTTCCCAACGGGCAGCCAGCGCGCTTCAACGACTAAAGTAAGCCCAGGCGAAATAGTAGATGACCGGCGCATTGAACAGCAAGCTATCGATCCGATCGAGAATGCCGCCATGCCCCGGCAGCAGTTGCGCAGTATCTTTAGCGCCCGCACTGCGTTTCAACGCGCTCTCCGTCAAATCGCCAAGCACGCCAACGACGTTCATCACCGCCGCGAGCGGCAAAGCGAACTTCAACGGCAGATTCTGAAAGAACCAATAATGAGACGCCGCGGCCAGTAACAGGCTGGCCAGCATTCCCGCCACGGCGCCTTCCCAGGTCTTTCCCGGACTAACGCTGGGCGCGAGTTTGTGACGGCCAAACATTCGACCGCCATAGTAAGCGGCCATATCCGAACCCATAATTACGAGAAAGAAAAATGATAAGAGATTTCGCGAAAGCACCGGACTGAAGCCGACCCGCACGGCTATCAGATAACCTCCCAGCAGGGCCACATACATCACGCTCAAGAGGGTCACGCCGACTGAAAGGATCATTCGATCGAACGGGGCGCCGCGTACCATCGCCGCAGTCAACGAGCCGGCGGTAAGCAGTAACAACACGAGTTGGATCATCAACAGGTCAGGAAGTTTACCTGGCGGGGTGAAATAAAAAATCACCAGTAGCGCAAGGCCGCTCAACACTTGCGCAGTTACATCCGCGCGCACCTGCTTCTTGCGCGCCAGCACCCAAAATTCAATTTCGCCCAGCACAATCGCTGCGGCTGCCAGCAAACAAAACAGGATCGCAAGTTGATTGATTAGGATCGAAGCGATTAAGACCGGCAACAAAACGACAGCCGTGATGAGGCGCGCAATTGACGGAGGAATGTTGGATAGAAACGACCCGGGTTTCGTTGGTGGCTTATTGTTCTTCAATCGATTCTTGTTTAAAGTTCCGCATTTAGGCGGCCTGCTTTGTCGTGACGATTCCGCCTAAAGGCGGGACTCCAAACGTTTTTGTGTTCGCATGATTTCAACCGGTCGCGACCGCGCGCGGCTTAGTCACCAGTTTCAGTCCGCCGAAGCGCCGGCTTCTTTGCTGATAATCGACAATCGCTTGCAATAAATGTAAGCGGCGAAAATCCGGCCACAGCGTGTCCGTGACGTAAATCTCTGCATAGGCACTTTGCCATAAAAGGAAGTTCGAGATGCGCAACTCGCCGCTGGTGCGCACGAGCAGGTCGAGGTCAGGCAAGTTGCGCGTGTAGAGTTCCCGTTCGATCGACTGCTCGTCCAATTCGTCGGCGGACTTGCCTTGAGCAGTCAGCTTCTTTATCGCCGTGCGACAGGCGTCGACGATCTCAGCACGTCCGCCATAGTTGAGCGCGACGCTCAGAACCATTCCCGTGTTCGCGGCTGTTTGCTGCGAAGCCCTGGCGATTTCATCTTTCACTCTGGGCGCCAGCGCTTCCGTGCGTCCAATAGTTTGAAAGCGAATGTTCTGGCGATGAATTTCGGCCAGCTCGATGCGCAGGTACTTCCTCAACATGCGCATTAGCGCATCGACTTCATATCGCGGCCGCTTCCAGTTTTCGGTTGAGAAGGCATACAGCGTAAGCGCGCCGAGTCCCAACCTCGCGCCCGTGTCGACCGACGCGCGTACCGCTTCAACGCCGGCGCGGTGTCCGGCGATTCGCGGTTGCCCGCGCTGTGCCGCCCAGCGGCCGTTCCCATCCATAATGATCGCCACATGCCTCGGCAGACGATCCCAATCGAGCGCTCCGAGCAATTTCTGATCGGGGGCGCCTTCCCGGACGATGTCGCTAAAATCTGAAAGCATAAGTGGGTTCTAAAAGCCACACGCATCTTAATCGTGCGGAGTGCGGCGCGCAATCTGGAAACGTTCGTATGTTTGGAGTTCCGCCTTCAGGCGGCGTTAATTTATGAGCCGCCTGAAG
>DASWQK010000153.1:0-6183 GCA_036403735.1 Pyrinomonadaceae bacterium | reverse complement strand
CTGCGTTCGAGATCCGCCGCCGAATCGGTGCCGCGTGCCACCAGCCTGTCCCGCAACAGTTCAAACGAGGGCGGCAAAATAAAGATCGAAACACTGTCGGCGACTTTGTTCCGAATGCTCTCAGCGCCTTGCACATCTATTTCGAGAATGATGTCACGGCCCGCGGCGCGCTCGCGCTCGACTTGCGCGGAACTCGTGCCATAGAGATGACCGTAAACATTAGCCCACTCAAGAAACTCGCCGCGCTCAATCATCTCGCGAAACCCCGGCTCGTCAACGAAGAAGTATTCGCGGCCATTCTCTTCAGAGCCGCGCGGCGCACGCGTCGTGTAAGACACTGAGTAACTAACGCCAGGCACTGTCTTCAAAACGCGATCGATCAAAGTGCCTTTGCCGCCACCGGATGGCGAACTAACTACGATGAGCATTCCACGACCCGTCGAGGATCGAGGGGAACTCTCAGTTGTTGTTAGCTCATTCAACATTCTGCACTTGTTCCCGCAGTTTCTCAACCTCAGCCTTGATTACCAGGCCGGCATCTTTGATTGCGATCTCGGTTGATTTGGAAAGCACTGTATTTGCTTCGCGATTGAGTTCCTGCAAAAGAAAATCGAGCCGCTTGCCAATCTCCCCGTCCGCCTCGAGCGCCGCGCGAAATTGTTCGAGATGACTTCGCAGGCGCGTAAGCTCTTCAGTAATGTCGCTGCGATCGGCGAGATAGGCAACTTCCTGCGCCAGCCGGCCTGCGTCCAATTGAATCGCCTGGCTGTCACCGCGCGACAGCAGTTCGTTGATTCGCTTCTGCACGCGCTGCTGATAGGCATCGACGATGCCGGCGGCCGCATCTTCGATCACCGGAACCTCAGCTTCGATCTTCGCCAGACGCACGCGCATCTCCTGGGCGAGGGCCGCCCCTTCGCTCGCGCGCATTGTTTCGAGATCGTTTAGGGCTTCGCCAATCGCTCGCGTGATTCCTTCCGACATTGCTTCGTCGATACCGCTGCGCGCCGTACCCAGGGCGCCCGGCAAACGGGTAAGTGTGTTGATGTCTACATCGCCCGACAGATTGAATTCTTTTTGAATGTCGCGGAGCGCGCTGACATAGCCGCTAATCAATTGGCGATTAACTTCATAAGTCGTTTCGCCCGTGCGCTCTAAATTGATGTTCAGATCGACACGACCGCGCGACAGACGGGTGCTAATGAGCTTGCGGATATTCATCTCGAGCGGCGTCAACTCCTGGCTGATCCGCAGGTGAATATCGAGGTATCGATTGTTAACGGTCTTGATTTCGACCGCGACACTAAATTCTTCACCAGTCGCATTGCCGCGACCAAAACCGGTCATTGATTTCATAAGATTGTTAGTTGTCGGTTGTTGCTTCGTAACTTAGAGCTTAGGTTTTGGGGCTTAGATATTAGTTTTTCTCCGGAGCAGCAAATGTTTCAGTACGGCCAACGACTAAGCTCTAAGCTCCAAAATCTAAGCACGAATTCCTGAACTGACTACTCACCACTGACTACCGACAGTTCTTCTTCCTCATCCGCGAACTGCAATTCATAGAGCCGTTGATATTGACCACCAAGCGCCAGCAGTTCAGCGTGCGTTCCTCGTTCGATAATCTGGCCCGCTTCGACCACCGCGATCAAATCGGCGCGCCGTACGGTTGATAAGCGATGTGCGATCACAATGGTCGTGCGGTCGCGAATCAAGTTTGCGATCGCTCGCTGGACCAGGTGCTCAGACTCGGCATCGAGCGCCGACGTCGCTTCATCGAGGATCAGCACCGGCGCATCGATCAACACGGCGCGGGCAATCGCGAGCCGCTGGCGCTGTCCACCCGAAATGAAGGTGCCCCGTTCCCCGATGATCGTGTCATAACCGTTAGGCAATTCCAGAATGAAGTCGTGAGCAAAGGCGGTCCGGGCCGCGTCCTCGATCTCTTCCTGCGTCGCATTCGGACGGCCATACGTAATGTTATAGCGGACCGTGTCGTTAAAGAGCACCGTTTCTTGCGTGACCAGAGCGATCTGCCGGCGCAAGCTCTTGAGGTTCGCATCGCGGAGATCGACACCGTCCCATAATACTTTTCCTGAACTGGGATCGTGAAAGCGCGGCAACAACTTTGTCAGAGTTGATTTGCCGCCACCCGATTCGCCGACCAGCGCCACCATTCTACCGGCTGAAACCGTGAGATTGATATCGCGCAGAACCGGGCGTCCTTCCTCAGCGTAACCAAACCGCACATCGTGAAATTCAATCTCGGTGTGCAGTGGCTGTAACTCGATCGCGTTTGGCTTTTCAACAATCTCCGCATGCTCGTCCAGCACTTCCCAGACATGTTGCGCCGCGGCCAGCGCCTGCGACATTGCGTTTTGCAGTCGCGAAAGCTTGCGCATGGGATCGTAGCTGCGAAGCAGAAGGACAATAAAGAGCAGGAACTGCGCCAGGTCCATCCGGCCTAATCTAATTTCACGCTCGCCAAAAAAGAGCAGGACGGCAATAAACAGGACCCCAATCAATTCAATAATTGGCGGTGACATGCCGGCGATGCTGGAGGACCGCAGGTTGGCCCGGCGCACGCGCTGAGCGACCGCGGTAAACCGACCTTGTTCGCGAGATTCACCTCTATAAGCCTTAACAATGCTCTGATTAGCGAGGGCTTCCTGGGCAGTATCGGTCAGATACTTGCTGCCTTCGAGTGACTCACGCGCTAATTTGCGCAGGGACTTTCCGAAGCGCACAGTCAATCCGGCGACGGGTGGAGCAATGACCAACGAGCCCAGGGTCAACCGCCAGCTCACGTAAAACGATGTCGCCATAAACGCGATCAGCGTAAATCCCTCGCGCAGTATGTCGCGCAGCGTGATACTAACTGCTGCTTCGATTGCTGCGGCGCTGGAGATTAATCGTGATACTAAATAATTTGTGCGGTGCCGTTCGAAGAAGGACGCGGATTGCGAAAGGATATGAGCGTAGAGCTCCTGTCGCAGCCCCATAATTGAGGACTGGCCGATATAGGCCATCCAATAAGTAGAGAAGTATTCGGCGATCCCTTTTACAATTGTAAAAGCGATCATGAGCAACGCAATCATCCGCCAGGCATGAAGGCCCGAAGCCGGAATCAGACGTTGCAGGGCAAAGGGCGTCGGAGTGGGACGAGCATTACCGCTGGCGAACGCTTGATCGATGAGTGGTACGATCAACGCGCTGGTGGCGGCTTCGAGCACGGCCACCACAATCATCGCGACAGTCGCAGCAATGAACGTGCCGGTGTGAGGAAGTAAGTACTTTAAAAGCCGACGAAGATCGCGCATCTTGAATCGATTCTTCGATCGTTTATCGGGAAGAAACCGCAGAGCCCGCGCACGATTACGAACTGGCAATATACTGACGCCCATCGTTTGACGTCAAGGCTTTAGCTCCGACATACTAGGTCAGAAACCCCTTTCGCTAACTGGCTTTACATAATAACTGGGCTCGATCGTTGCGGCTCTTATCGAGACAGTACAAGGAAAACAACTGTGGATCCCGAACCGATAACCTCTAACGCGAAGAAGCTGATGATCGTAGACGACGACGCGGACATGCGTACGTTGCTCGCTGAATACTTCCGGCGATTGGGATTCGAAGTCACCGAAAAGGAAAGCGGCCCGGCCGCGCTGCAAGCCGCGACGGGCAACCGTTTCGATTGCTTTATCTTCGACGTGGCCATGCCCGATATGTCCGGACTTGAGCTATTGAAAAAATTGCGCGATCGGGGGATCGATACGCCGACGCTGTTTCTTACCGCGCATGATCTATTGGATGACAGGGTCGCCGGGTTTGAGGCGGGCGCCGATGATTATCTTGCGAAGCCATTCAGTCCGCGTGAGCTGGAGTATCGCGTGGAGGCTTTGTTGCGACGGAGCCTGGGCGGCGGCAAACAAAACGGCAGCGAAGACAGATTGGAAATCGGAGACCTGGTCGTCGATCGGCGCCGGCATGAAGTATCTCGAGCGGGCGCGAAAATCGATCTGACGCCGCTTGAATTTCAGATCCTCGATTTGCTTGCTTCAGAGCCGGGACGGGCGTGGTCGCGCAATGACTTGTTGGATCGCGTTTGGAGCACGGAGTATGAGGGGTACCAGCGCAACATCGATCCTCATATCAATCGGCTGCGAAAGAAACTCGAGAACGATCCGAAGAATCCCCATTACGTGCTGACGGTCCGCGGCGTCGGGTATAAGCTCAACGAAACTCCCTAGACATCTTCGAGAACCAAGGAACAATGCGCCATTCGTCGTTTATTATTGGGTGACGATGTTCCGCATAAGCACTATCTGCACACTAATCCTGATCGTCGCCACGCTTGTGACGATCGACGGAGTAGTCAGCGCCCAAAACAATCCTCAGCTACAAAACACGACTGTGCATCTTCGTTGGGGGCCACGCGCCGGTGTTTCGCGTTATCGGCTGCAACTGGCTTCGGACGTTCATTTTCGCGACATCGTTTTCGATCGGGTGATTACTGGAACTGAGACTGACGTAAACGATCTCGCTCCGGGAAGGTACTTCTGGAGAATTGCGCCGCTTACAAAAACTTTAGGGGAGTTCTCGTCCGCCGGGACGATCGAGGTAGCAGCTCCGTCCGTTCCGCGACCTACAATTGTCCCGAGCCCAACGCCGACGGTTACGCCACAGACTTTGCCGGCTAATTCAATCGTCACGACTGGCGGGTGGCGCGCCGCTGTGGGCGATATCGCTCGACCTTTGGTTGCGCATCTGCGCTCACGCGACCACCTCGATGTCGTAGGTACGAACACTGACGGAGTGACATTCGCGCTCGACTCTGCCGGTGGCGTCGCGTTGTGGAGTTTTCGCGGGAGACGGCCAGTAACTCCAGGCGCGCCGCCGGTAATCATCGATTCAAGGATGGGCCTTGATGACGTTTTGGTTTTTGAAGGGCAATCGGCAATTAAGATTGAAGGCCGCACCGGTCGCGAGTTGTGGCGATCGCCCCTGCCGGCCACTCCTTCTTCAGCGATTGCGTCATCAGATATAAGCGGCCCGATCGTATTTATCATCGACATCTCTTTGCGGCGGCTGCTCGTGCTGAACGGCCTCAGCGGAAGTCTCATTTCTCAGACGTTGTTGCCCGCACGCGTCGTTGGACCACCCACAACCGTTGCCGATCAGAGCGGCACGCTGCTCATCGCTTATGAAAATGGCGAAGTCGAACTGCGCGACAAAACCGGCAGGTTAATTCGTTCCGGCTCCACCGGAAGTCCGGCATCAACTGGACCGGTCATCGTGAAAGGCAGGCGACAGGAACTGGTTTTGGTTGGCACGCATGAAGGATTGACCGCCATGACTGCCGCGGATCTCCGGCCGCTGGGAAGAGTGACAATCAAAGATGATTCACCGCGAGGAAATCTGATCGCTGAAGATTTGGACGGTGATGGTGTCGCCGAGGTGATCATGACGACGCAACGCGGTCACTTGATCGTGATTCATAGCGAAGACGGAAAAATACTGTGGGACACGCTTGTTAATAATGACTCACAGGCCAAAGCCTTTGCCGATCTGGATGGCGACGGCGTTCTCGATGTAATCGCACCAGGCACGCAAGCATTTGCCACGGCATTTTCAGGGCGTGACGGAGCGATCATTTGGAAAGACACGGAAACGTCGGATTCAGTCGCCAATCATGCGACTTCATTCCAATCGCGTGAGCTCGTCAGCGTGCCCCAGCGGTCCGGAGTGCTGCTGATTTCGAGCGACGCCTCTCGAACCGGCCTGCGCGCGATCGAATTTCCCAAACCTGCTGTTCGACCCCGGCCGCGCGCTGGCTTACAATAAGCGCGCACTAAATCTCGCCACGAAAGTTACGAATATGCTCTGGTTTACCGGCAGTGGTCTGCTCATCGCGTGGTTCATTCTAAAGTTTGCGCTGCATAAAGGCGGCCCGATTCACATCATGCTATTCCTCGCGATATCCTTCTACGTCATTCAGTTCGCGCAGGATCGCCGCACCAAACAATACCAAGAATCACAGGATCATTAGGGCCAACTCGACTGGCTTGGAGTTCCGCCTTTAGGCAGCTTCTTGATTAATTGGCCGCCTAAAGGCGGAACTCCGAACACTCAACTTGCCTGTTTTGCTTACGTTCGGCAACAATGATTGCGAGTCTCGCATCAATC
>DASWQK010000152.1:0-4511 GCA_036403735.1 Pyrinomonadaceae bacterium | reverse complement strand
GGAGGCGAAGGCAGTGGAGGCGTCACGGTTCCGCAAGTACACTTAACGCATGACAGCGCCGCGGCCGTCGGACTTATTCTCGAGGGCCTGGCGCGCTCGGGCGAACCGGTATCGGAAATTGTTGGGCAACTTCCCATCTTGTTCATGTTGAAGCACAACATCGCTGTTGAGCCCAATCATCTGTATTCGGTGTTGCAGGACTTCCGGCTGGCTATCGAGGGTGAACAACTGTCTTATGATTTGACGGATGGCATTAAAGTAGACTTACCCGAGGGTTGGGTACACGTTCGCGCTTCCAATACAGAGTCTATGATTCGAGTGATCGTCGAAGCTGAAAATGAGTCGAACGCGCGTGGCCTGCTTGATTGGGCGCGCGACCGATTGAAGAGATGAGCCTCAATATTTTATGCGACCGATACCAACTCTAAAGATCAGCATTTCCGGCGTGCGCGGCGTCATCGGCGAATCGCTGACTCCTACTTTGCTGACGCGTTTCGCGCAGGCCTTCGGCACCTATGTCGGCGCGCGTACGGTTGTCATCGGGCGCGATCCCCGCACCTCAGGTGAAATGGTAAAGCAAGCGGTGACCGCGGGTCTGCTTTCAAGCGGTTGTCGCATTATTGATATCGGCATGTGTCCCGTTCCGACTGTGCAACTACTTGTCCGTCATCATCGCGCCCATGGCGGCATTGCGATCACCGCAAGTCACAATCCAGCGGAATGGAACGCTTTGAAGTTCATTGGTCGCGACGGATTTTTTCTGAACACAGGGCAGGCCCGCGAGCTGCTGGACATTTATCACCAGGGAGACTACACGCGCGTCGGCGGCGCAGAGATGCGGGAGGTCGTCGAGCTTTCCGGTGCTATTGATCTGCATATTCAAACGATCATTGATGGATTAGGAGGGCTGCCTGCGAAGGAGAAAAAGCTGCGTGTAGTTCTGGATGCCTGCAATGGCGCCGGCTCGTTGGCGGGTCCAAAGCTGCTGGAAGCGCTGGGCGCGGAAGTCTTCACGATTAATGTGACACCTGACGGATCGTTTCCGCGACCGGCAGAACCGCTCTCCGAGAACCTCGGTGATCTTTGTGCCGCAGTCAAAAAGCATCACGCCGATGTTGGTTTTGCGCAAGATATGGATGCTGATCGGCTGGCGGTGGTTTCGGAAGAGGGCGTCGCGATTGGCGAGGAATACACGCTGCTGCTTGCGACTCTTAGCGTTCTCGGCAAGACGCGCGGGTCGGTCGTTGCAAATCTATCAACCACGTCTGCGCTTCGCGAGGTCGTTAGCCGGTTTGGTTGCTCGCTCTTCCAATCAAAAATCGGCGAAGTTAATGTTACTGAAGAGATGCAGAAACAAAACGCGGTCATCGGAGGCGAAGGCAACGGCGGCGTGATTTATCCGCGGCTAAACTTTGCGCGCGATAGTTTGGTTGGCATGGCCCTAATCCTGCACCTGCTGGCGAGGACCGATCAGACGATTACCGAACTCGTAAATAGCTTGCCGCGGTTCGCGATGATCAAAGAAAAAATGAAATGTCCTTCCGACAAGATTTCCATTATCCTGCGGATGGTTCGCCATGAGTATGCAAACTATCCAATGGACCTGCGCGATGGCGTGAAAGTTAGTCTGCCCAACGGATGGTTTCTGGTCAGAGGTTCAAATACGGAGCCGATCATCCGGGTAATTGCCGAAGCAGAGCATGAGGCAGAGGCGCGAGGAATCATCGACCGAGTGTATTCACGGGTTCAGGAGTGTCTTGGCCAGCCGTGAGTAACGGAACTCAGTGACCCGCGACGAAACTTTGGGTAATTCCCCAATTCGAAGGAGCTTTTCTCTAGCCCAGGCGTTTACGCCTGGGACGGAGGTTGTTAAGGAATTGAAAGCCCCATTAATGGGGCTTTCGTGAATGTCACCCGTCATATTACCCAGGCGTAAACGCCTGGGCTAGGGAAAAGTAAATCCGCAAATTAGGGCACTACCTGACTTTGAAAGGATCTTACTCATTAGGCGCAAGCAAGCTGCAACCAGCAACACCAGAGGTGAGGACCCATCAATGTTATTTCAGACCGGAATCTATCTGAGCTTTCTATTAGCATTGGGAGCCTGGCTTCCTTACATCCCGGCCGCTGCTCGCGCGACTGAACCGCGGTTGACTGTCAGGCAACAAGCTGTTTCACAAGCGAGGCGCCGCACAAAGCTGATGTCTCAAACACTCTTTGACGACTTTAATTACTTGAACACCAAGCAGCTCGCCAGGCACGGCTGGATCATTCGCACAGCAGCTGGGTGGCCGGGAGTGCCCGGTGCGATGTGGGGAAACAGCGGCGTGTCGTTTCCCTCTGATCCGGGTCAGCGCGGCAATCGTCTCTTGCGCATGACGTCTTCCACGGACGGTACCGGACCCAATACTCATCAAACTCAGATTTGCCATCAACGCAAGTACCTCGAGGGCACATACGCCGCTCGCGTTCGGTTTGTGGACGTACCAACGGACGGGCCGATCGGGGACCAACTCGTAGAGAGCTTCTACACCATCAGTCCTTTGAAGGCGCCGATGGATCCCGACTACAGCGAACTCGATTTCGAGTATTTACCGAATGGCGGCTGGGGCAGCGTTGGGCCTACTTTGTTTACGACTTCGTGGAGAACCTTTAGCCCCGAGCCTAATTGGAAAAAAGACAACATCTTTAACACCAGCAATGGCAGCATTGCCGGATGGCATACACTCGTAACGCAGGTGTCTGATGGAAGGGTGAAATATTTCATCGACGGCAAGTCTCTGGCGGAACATGGTGGCCAATATTATCCCCGGTCCTCGATGTCGATTAATTTCAATCTTTGGTTTGTTAAGGATCAGACGGTGAAGTCCATTCTCGTGCGTCACTATCAGGAGGATATCGATTGGGTGTTCCACGAGGCAAAGAAAATAGTCGCACCTGAAGACGTGGAAGCGAAGGTGGCGTTGCTGCGACGAAAGGCGATTAGATTTCAGGATACCGTTCCGACACCGGTGCCTGCACTGATATCACCTTGCGATTACTAATACCTGGAAAGTCTGGAGGGGGGAATGCATGAACAGAATATGCTTTTCGCACGCTGGGTTCTTGATCATGTTGATGCTTTCGGCCGCCGGATTCTCTGTTGGCCAGAATACTCCGAAAACTGCCGAGTCGAGCGGTAACAAGCTTCTCTATGCGGATTTCCAAAATGTGCAGAGCGGCCGGCCGGTCAGTAAGAATAGTGGCGCGGTGCGGTTGAACGTGTATTCTCAGAACTCTGCCAACCCTCCGCAGTATCGTGGTCTGGAAAACGCAAGCCCGCCCGCCCCGGCTTTTGCGCGGGTTACAGCGGAGGATGTTGCTGCCGCCTTCGACTATGAGTTTCGCATCCCGAACGAGTGGGCAGGAGTCAACATGGAAGTGTTTGGAGAACCCGAAAAGGACGGGAAGCTCGTACCTGACGATGTGAGCGGCTATAAATTCATTACGTTCCGCGCGTTTACGAAAGGCGCACAATACCTAAAGCTGGAGCTGATCACTCGAGGTCAGGGCGCGAATCTCGAGTCCGGTTATCCTGCGGCGACCGTTCGCCTGGCTTCAGGTTTCAATACTTACAAACTGAAGCTCGAACTTTCAGCCAGCCAGATTGGGCGATGCCCTTGGATCTCAAACGGGACGTTCTCAAAAAGTTAACGTCGGTTACGCTCGGAGTGCATTGCGACAAGTGCATCCTAGAGAAAGGGACAGTAGTGATCGACAACATCGCTTTCGAAAAATAGAATGTCCGTCCTGACCACACCAGAAAACAAGATCTATGTTGCGCGATCTGCTAATCAACTCTATCGTGAAGAAGACCGAACCCGTGATCCCCAAAGCTGACAATGCGTCTGCGCGTCGCGAATTCATTAAATTCGCCGGTCTCGGAGTGCTGAGCCTGACACTGTCCGAGCTTTCGTTTGCTCGTGTGCGTGCCGGCGAACTGCCTGTTTACGTGGGAACGTATACCACGGGGAAAAGTGAGGGAATCTATCTCTATCGACTGAACCTCGCTTCCGGAGAATTGAAACACGTCGCTACCACCAAAGGCGTAACTAACCCGTCGTTTCTCACGCTCACACCCAATCGGCGGTATCTGTATGCGGCCAATGAAGTCGAAGACTTTGCCGGTAGCAAGAGCGGAGCCGTCAGCGCATTTGCCGTGGATCAAAGAACAGGCGACCTGCGGTTGCTGAATCAACAAGCATCGTTGGGCGCCAATCCGTGTTATGTGGACGTGGACGGCTCAGGCCGGTTTGTTTTGATCGCTAATTACAGCGGAGGCAACGTGACAGTTTTCCCGATCGAGCGCGACGGAAGTTTGGGCCCAGCAACGGACATGAAACAGTATCAGGGCTCGAGCATAAACCGAGACCGTCAGGAAGCTTCGCATGCACACTGCATAGTCCTGGATCCAACTAACCAGTTCGCTTACTCGTGCGATTTGGGAGCGGACAAAATTATGATCTTTCGTT
>DASWQK010000151.1:0-3789 GCA_036403735.1 Pyrinomonadaceae bacterium | reverse complement strand
GCGCGCACTAAATCTCGCCACGAAAGTTACGAATATGCTCTGGTTTACCGGCAGTGGTCTGCTCATCGCGTGGTTCATTTTAAAGTTTGCGCTGCATAAAGGCGGCCCGATTCACATCATGCTATTCCTCGCGATATCGTTCTACGTCATTCAGTTCGCGCAGGATCGCCGCACCAAACAATACAAAGAATCACAGGATCAGTAGGGCCAACTCGACTGGCTTGGAGGTCCGCCTCTAGGCGGACAATTAATCAAGAAGCCGCCTAAAGGCGGAACTCCGAACACTCAACTTGCCTGTTTTGCTCACGTTCGGCAACAATGATTGCGAGTCTCGCATCAATCAGAGAGGCTCTAGTTGCGACGCCGACAGCGTCTATCGCTTAAGAGGGGGTAATGAGATGAAGCACGCCATTTCCAGATTGATTGCCACAGCAGCCATTCTTGTTTTCAGCTCTATCGCGGGGTTCAGCCAGAGCGACGTGACGCGGACCACGCTGGCGATCACGTATCCTCTGGACCAAACGATCGATGTCCCGTTTCACGGCACCACTCGCTTGCCGCGCTTGAAGGGTGACGCAACAGTGAGGCGTCAGGGCCGGCGCGGAACGCGTGTGACCCTGGCGATTGACAATCTGCCGCGCGCGTACGAATTGGGGAGCGTCTATACAACCTATGTGCTTTGGGCAATCTCTCCCGATGGACACGTCGATAACCTCGGCGAAATCAAACGCAGTGGCAGCGGAATTATTGATTCGAAAATTGATGTGACGACGCCGCTGCAAACCTTCGCGCTCATCGTTACCGCGGAACCTCATTTCCTGGTCCATTCTCCGAGCCGCATGGTGGTGATGGAGAATCTGGCGCCCGAAAAGATTAGGGACGCGCAGCTCGAGACCGCGAAGATTCAATACATCGGAAACACCAGCGACTATTTTCGCGATTCACGCGTGCCACCAGTCGCCGAAACCGACTTCCGCGAATTTCCGGTCGTGCTACTCGGCGCTCGCCAGGCTATCAATCTGGCTCGCTACGCCGGAGCGGAACGCGACGCGCCTAACGAGCTACGCACCGCAGAAGCCGATCTCGCGCAGGCTGAGAGCGGGCAGCGAATGCATCAGCCTGATCGAGAGATCGACATTCTGGCACGCCAGGCGATAAGCAGCGGCGCCAAAGCCGAAGACATGGCGATGGTGCGACGCACCGCCCGCGAGCGCCGCGAAGAATTGGAGCGCCGCGATGCCGCGGTTCGTAGCGCAGAACGCACGGCCGACACTGCCAACCAGGAAATCTCGCGCCTGCAGGGCGAGATCAACACTGAGAGACATGCGCGTGAATTAGCGGAACGCGATGCGGTCAATGCGACGGAACAACTGCGGGATGCTCGGACAGAAGTCGCGCGACTGCGTGAAGAGCTGCGAACCGTGCGCGCCGACGCTGACGATACGAAAATGCGACTGGCGCGAATGGAGGGCGAAAAACAAGCCGAAGACTCACGCCGGACTGCTGATAAACGTGCCGCCGATCTGCGCGCCGCGGCCGATAATCTGAAACAGTCGTTGTCGCGATTTCTAACCGTGCGCGATTCGAACCGGGGCATGACGCTCGTGCTGGCGGAGACGCTCTGGCTAAGTCCGCGATCTTCCAAGTTGGCTGCCGCGTCCGCTGCGAGACTCGATCAGATTGGCGCACTGCTCGCCAACAATCCGGACTATCAGATCACGATCGAATCCTACACTGACAACAGTGGCGACGCTTCCGGGCTGGAACAGCTCACCCAGGATCGCGCGCGCGTTTTGTCTGAGCGTTTGGCCGCGGCGGGTGTGGATGTCACCCGCATCCAGGCGAACGGCATGGGCGCCGCGAACCCGATCGCACCGAACACGACGCTCGCGAACAAAGCGAAGAATCGGCGGACTGAAATCACGCTGACGCTGAACGGAAACTAGCCAGGTAAAGAAACCGGAGATTCAGAGATATAGATATCCGGTCTTCGTTACTGTGATTTGCCTGGTGGGGGGAAGAGGTACTTGAGGATCGGCGCTGCGCGTTGGACAAATGACTTGTAATCGTGTGTGCCACCTTTGGCTTCGAAATACCTCAAGTCAAAATTCAATACCCATCCTTTCTTTATAAGCACGTCGCGCAAATCCTTGACGTCGCCCACTGAGCTTCCTTCTCCAGTGCCGATATCGAGCCAGATTCGCATGACCGGCTTAGCAGCGAGCGCTTTTACATTACGCGCTATCAGTTTATCGTCCCACCATACCGACGGTGAAACGGCCGCCACTCGTCCAAACGCCGGCGCATATTTGAGGCCCAGATAGAGTGCGGCAAGACCGCCCAATGAAAAGCCCCCGAGCCCAGTGTTGTCAGCGTCGGCCAACGTGCGGTATTCCTTGTCGATGAAAGGCTTTAATTCTTCGACCAGCATCTGACCGAACAAATCGGCTTTGCCTCCATGTCTGGAACCGGAAGGGTGCGAAGGTCCGTATTCATCAACCCGATCGTCCTGACTACCGTTGTTTGAGATCATGACTATGACCAGCGGCTCAATTTCGCCAGAGGTGATTAGCGGTTTCGCGATCTCGTCGATGCGCCACGAGACGAAAACATCTCCTCCGTCCAACATGTAGAATGCTGGATAACGCTGGTCGGAATGGCTCTCGTATCCAGGTGGCAGCCAAACCACTATGTCGCGATCATTGGCAAGAAATTTTGAATGGAAGCTTCGATGTACGCGGAACTCGTCCGTAAGCGGACGGCGGTGTTGGGCACGAACGGCTGTTGCTTCATATGAGCATAGGATCGAGCCGATGATAATACTCTTGACCAGGGTCGGCAATCTCATCATAGCTCATCAACATTCGGCTTCATGGAAATTCTAAGTCTTGAACTTTGCGATAATTGTGGACTGGCTCTTCGGTTCAGCCGGGAAGAAATCAAAGATCAGCAGCTTGTATAGATAATCGAACACTTTAAGTCAATGAAACCTCGCTGAAGTATTCCGGTTCTCTGCCGCCCTCTGATATTCTCCGAGCATGAGCCTCCTCGAAGCCCTCCAATTAATCGGTTACAGCCTGGGCGCGATGTTGCCGCTCTGGATGGGATATCTCCTATTCAAGCAGCGCCTCGGGGTGGTCTCGATTCAGCGACTGCTGCTCGGCCTTGGCGTCTGCATGGTTGGCTGGCATGCGGGCAATCTGATCGTCACGCTTCGCAGTCTGTTTGGATTGGATCATGCACAATGGAATGTTCCCCTGCGCCTCGCGAATACAGTCGCCGTCATCAGCATCACGGTTTGTTACTCGCTGCTGCTTCACGTTCACATTCATCTCTGGGCCAGTTCTCATGGACGCGAGCTAACGCGGATCGAACGCGTCCGCATTTATCTTTCGTACATTCCCTGCGCCTTCCTGTTTGTCGTCGTACCGCGACTTTGGGCTGGTCCATACCAGCCGATGATTGGGAAGCTTTCAGTCTTCGTGTTGCCGTTTGCAATCTGGGTCGCCTATTCGTTGACCGTTATCGCAATAACTGAGCTGCTGGTGGCCCAGCGGGCGCCTTCGCAAAGTGAGCGACGCATTCTCCACACGCTCGCGGCTTCATTCATCGTCATTGCCTGTTTGATTCTCGCTTCGCTGGGCCTTGGCCTGGGACGAGGCACAATCGCCGGCCAGTACCTGCAAACGCTTGCCAACCTGGGATCGCTGCTGCCATCGGCGCTGCTGGCTTATTACATTTATCGCTATCGTTATCTCGAGCTGATTATCAAAGAGAGTTTGATCGTCG
>DASWQK010000150.1:0-6623 GCA_036403735.1 Pyrinomonadaceae bacterium | reverse complement strand
AAGCTCTTTCCCAACAATCCTGCGCACACCAGCAAGATCAGCGTCAGGGCTGTCTGCGTTACCACCAATAGACTTCGCATATGCCGGCCGGCGTATCCGCGCGAGCCGCTGCCAGTTTCTCTCAGACTCGTTTCCAGATCTCTCGTAGAAAAACGAAGGAGCGGCACAACTCCGAGCACCCCTGCTATTAACAATGAAAGGCCCAGAGTGAAAGCGATCGCCCTCGCATTTACTCCGATCTCACTCATGCGCGGCAGACTTCGCTGATTCAAGCCAAGTAGTAAATCAACTCCCCAAAACGAAAGCAGGACTCCGAGGGCGCCGGCCGTAAGGGCCAACAGCAGATTCTCTGTGATGAACTGTCGCGCCAGGCGCCCGCGCGTCGCCCCCAGCGCCGAGCGCACCGCAAACTCTCGCTGTCGCGCCGTCATCTGGGCCAACAACAGATTTGCGGTGTTTGCGCAAGCCACAGCCAACAAGAACGCGACCGCCACAAGAATCATCAGCAGAGCGCGGCGAACGTTCCCCACCATGTATTCCCGCTGTGGCACCACCGTGAAGTTCACCGCATCCACATCCTTGCCGTATTCCTGTTTCAGCTGTTTGGCGATCGAGTTCACTTCAGCGTTCGCAGTCTCGGCTTTTATGTTTGGACGCAAACGGGCCACGACACTCCAGTTGTGGGCTGAGCGCGAGATTTCCTGTGGAAACAACTCTCGAGGAATCCAGATATCTGCTCTCTGAGGAAAGGCAAATCCGGCTGGCATCACCCCCACGACCGTGACCGTCTGGTCCATCAACCTTAAAGTTGTTCCAGCCAGGTCCGCTTTTCCTGCTAACAATCGTTGCCAAAAGCCATAACTGACAACAACGGCCGGCGGGCCACCTGGTTTGCTCTCATCCGGAAGAAAGGCACGACCAAGAACTGGCCTGGTGCCAAGCACCCGAAAGAAATCAGCTGAAACTACGGTCACAGCAGCGCGAACCGGTTCACTCCCTCC
The DNA here is from genome assembly GCA_036403735.1 of Pyrinomonadaceae bacterium. Taxonomy (GTDB): domain Bacteria; phylum Acidobacteriota; class Blastocatellia; order Pyrinomonadales; family Pyrinomonadaceae; genus UBA11740. Next base: position 5,622 of record DASWQK010000150.1, on the reverse strand, counting down.
GGTGACCGTCGTTAATGAACCGTTGTATTGGGCCAAGGCCTCGAACGAGTGGCTGCGGGCTGAAACATCGCGAAAATTGGGTTCAGCAAATGCAATCTGTTTGCCCGCCGAATTAACTTCGCGAAGCTGAACGATCTGTTCCGGGTCCGGATATGGCAAGGGCCTTAACAAAACGCCGTCAACGACGCTGAAGATCGCAGTGCAAGCTCCAATGCCAAGCGCCAGGGTAAATAAAGCGAGGATCGTGAAGCCAGGTCGCGCCAGCAGGCTCCTGACACCGAAGCGAATGTCCTTAATTAATGTCTCCATAATTAATGTCTCCATGTGACATTGACCTCTATTCGTATCTGAGTGCGATCAGCGGATCGACTTTGGTCGCGCGGCGCGCGGGTATGCAACACGCGATCAGCGCGACCAGAATCAGACCCACTGAGACAGTCGCCAGAGTCGGCGCATCGGTTGGCGTCACTCCGAAGAGGAAACTCGCCATCAAGCGGGTGAGTCCAACGGCTCCGGCCAGTCCCAGCGTCACACCGAGCAGCACCGGCCCCATTCCATTCCGCACGACCAGTTTCAGCACATCCGCGGCGCGCGCTCCCAGCGCCATGCGAATGCCGATTTCGTGAGTCCGTTGCGTTACCACGTAGGACATCACGCCGTAGATTCCCGCAACTGCCAGCAGCAACGCGGTGATGGCAAAGATCCCAAAGATGACAAGGCTGAAGCGGCGGCTATTGAGTGACGAGGAAAATACCTGGTCCAGGGTTTTGAAACTCGTGGGCACATCAGCGCGCAAATCATGCACAGTCTCGCGCAACGCGGGAATCAATGACTGTGGGCTGTCCTGCGCGCGTACCACGATGGCCAGGCGCGAAACCTGCCACCACTGCGGACGCTGCAATGAAAAGGCGTAGACGGTTGGCTGGGCTTCGCGCTCCAGAGTGACATCGCGCACGTCGCCGACAACACCCACGACGTGCAATAAATGCTTATCCTGGTCCATATTGCCGAATTGAATCCGCTGGCCGATGGGATCTTCATTGGGCCAATACTTGCGCGCGAGCGACTGGCTGATGACCGCGACGTGCAATGACTTTGTAGTATCCGTCTCGTCGAAAATGCGCCCGCGCAACAAAGGAATACTCATCGCCGCAAAGTAACCCGCGCTGGCGACGCGGTATATTGCGTATCCCTTTTGGGCCGGATCGTCGTTGATCAAAAAAGACGGCAACACGAGTGGCGAATTCCCGCCGGCGCCGCGATCGGCGAGCGGTAAGACGTTGATACCGCCAACGGCGATCACGCCCGGAAGGTGCGCTGACTGTTCAAGCAGGTGCGAATAGAATTGGCGCAGCTGCTCGTCTTGTTCCGGCGTAATGGTGGAAGGGAGCGACAGAGTCATTGCGATGGTGCTCTCGGTCTTAAAGCCCGGGTCGATCTGCATCACCTTGAGGAAGCTGCGACCGAGCAAGCCGGCGCCGGCGAATAAGATCAAAGTGAGCGCAATTTGCACAGCTACGAGCGCGCTGCGCAAACGCCTCTTCGTTGCATCCGCGGATTGTCCCCGGCCCTCTTTCAACCCTGCCTGCAGATCCTGCTGGCTCAATCGCAATGCCGGGAGCAGGCCCAACGCAACTGCGATCAGCACGGCTAATCCGCACGAGAAGGCGAGCACGCGCTCATCCACGGCAATCGCGTTAACGTGCGGCAGCATGTCTGCGCCGAGCGCCAACACAAGCCTCACGCCAAAGCTCGCCAACAGAGCGCCCAAGGCGGCCGCTGGTAAGGTCACGAGTGCGTTTTCAATTATTAGTTGTCGCGCCAACCGCCAGCGCGATGCGCCCAATGCTGACCTGACTGTAAATTCGCGTTGGCGGACGGTGAATTGGCCGAGCAGGAGATTGGCGTAGTTGGCGCAGGCCATCAGCAACAACAATGAGCCCGCCCCGAGCAAGAGCCACAAACCCTGGCGCACATTACGCGTCAGAAAATTTTGCAATGGGAGCAACGCAAAATCGACGGCGTCCATCTGGGCGCCGTATCTTTCTCGCAACTGCTTGCCGATGCCGCTCAGCTCGGCGCGGGCCTGCTCGAGCGTAACGCCTGCGCGCAGTCTCCCAATCACCGGTAAGTTGTGCGTCGCACGCGAAGTACTCGGCGGATCGGTATTAGTCGTGATCCAGATTTCAGTGTCGGCGGGGTAATCAAAACCCGGCGGCATGATCCCGACGACGTTGCAATTGACGCCATCCACGTTCAGCCTTGCGGCGCTGAAATCAGCGCGACCGCCCAGGGCTTTTTGCCAGTAACCATAACTGAGAATCACTGCGACTGGTCCACCATACTTCTCTTCTTCGGGAAGAAAGACCCGACCCAACCAAGGTTGCACACCGATCACCTCAAAGAACCGGCGCGATGCAAAAGCGATGCGCGAGCGTGACGCCTCATTGCCTCCGGTTACGACCAGTGGAAAGCTAACTGACGAAATGGCCAGGGTGGAAAAGCTTTGACTGCTGGTTTTTATGTCTTCGAAGTCTGGTCCGGTCAGGGCCATCTGATTGCCCTGGGCGCCGACCTCGCGGAGGATCACCAATTGCCCGGCATCGGGGTAAGGCAACGCGCGCAACAGCAGCGCATCGACGACGCTGAAGATTGTCGTGGTCGCGCCAATACCCAGCGCGAGTATGATTACCGCGATCGCCGTAAAGCTCGGGCGCTTCAACAGACTGCGGACGCCGTAGCGAATGTCTCTGAATAGTGAATCCATGTGATCATTGCGCATTTCCAATTGCCAATTTCCGATTGCTGATTCGCATTCGAGTCACTTGGCCGGTCGCCAATCGGCAATTGAAAATTGGCAATCGGCAATGCTTTCACTCGTACCTGAGCGCCACCAGCGGATCGACTTTGGTTGCGCGCCGCGCGGGGATGTAGCAGGCAATGCCCGCGACTAACGCCAGAACAACCGGAATCGCAGCGAAGGTAAGGCCATCTGAAGTGCTCACGCCGTAAAGAAAACTTGTCAGCAACCTGGTTACGATCGCCGCCACGCCCAATCCGATTGCTATCCCGCAAGCGACGACTCGCATTCCGTGCCTCAATACCAGCTTGAACACATCGGATGCTTTAGCGCCGAGCGCCATACGGATTCCAAATTCTCGCGTACGCTGAGCAACCGCGAATGACATCACGCCATACAACCCAATCGAAGCAAGTAACAGCGCCAGGGCGGCAAAGATGGCCAGCAGGATCGCACCCATTCGCGCCGCGTAAAGGGAATTCATGATCCACTCATTCATCGGCGTCGGATTGTTAACGGGCAGGTTCTTTTCAATCGACTGCACCTGGTTGCGGACTGCCGCGAGAATGCTGGAGGGATTACCGCTTGCCCGCACGTGCAAGGTCATCCCCGTCTCATGATTCTGTTGCAGCGGCAGATATGCGACCGGAGTCGGTGGTTCACCGAGGGTGAGATATTTACTGTCACGGACAACTCCTACGATCTCTCTCCATGGTCCAGTCGGGCCGTTAAAGCTAATCCGGCGGCCTATGGTTTCCTGGCCCGAAAAATGGCGTTGTGCGAACGACTCGTTAACAATGACGACCCCAGGCTTGTCCTCTGTGTCCTGTGAATCGAAATCGCGCCCGCGCAATAGGCCAATGCCCATGGTCCGAAAATACTTTGGTCCGACAACGTTCGAATTGACGGAGTTCAGGCTGCTGTCAGCCGGGCCCGCACCGTCACTGCGAAACTGATTGTCCGAATTCGTTCTTCCCTCGATCGCCAAGCTACGGACTGAGGCGCCGCCTCCCAGCGCCACGATGCGCGCCACGCTTGCCGACTCGACTCCGGGAATCCCCTCGACTCGCTCAACCACTTGTCGATAAAACTCGCGACCTTGCGGCTTGGTATAGCGCAGCAGATTAATATTCAGGGGCACTGTCACAATCTTCTCCGCATCAAACCCGGGATTAATCGTCTGGGCGTGGTGCAAGCTACGGAGAAACAAACCTGCGGCGACTAGCAACACGACCGACAGACCGATTTGTGTGACCACTAGCAGATTTCGAAGATTGAAATAAGGTTTCCGATCGGTGATTGTCCGCGACTCATCCTTGAGCGCAGGAACGATCGCAGGTCGCGAGATCCGCAGTGCTGGCGCCAGTCCGAAAACGATTCCGGCGAGTAGTGCCAGGCCCATCGTAAAGAGTAGTACTGGCGGGTCAATCGAGATTTGAGGTGCGAGCGGCAATGCGCCCGCAGGGGGCGGCATTGCCCTAAGTGAAGAGGCAGCCCACCAGGCGAGAAGTAATCCAAGTACTCCACCCAGCGTGGCGAGTAAGACGCTTTCAGTCAAAAGCTGACGAACGATTCGCCATCTGGTCGCGCCGATTGCCAGCCTGATCGCAATCTCTTTGGCGCGCCCCGCGCCGCGCGCCAGGAGCAGGTTCGCAATATTCGCACAGGCAATCAGCAGCACGAGCCCGACTACAGACATCAGCAGCCATGCTACTGACCCTAATTGCCGGCGCTGGTCGGGATCATCGCTCTGATTGAAGGCCAGGACTCTGACGCCGCGACCGCGATTCGTCTCCGGGTAAGCGTTCTCCAATTGCTTCGCAATGACCGACAAATCAGCCTGCGCTTGCTCGATGCTCACACCCGGCTTGAGTCTGCCCACGCTGTACAGCCAGCGGTTTCCGCGTCGCTTGAGCAAGTCTGGATCCATCTCGCCGGAGTATCCAGAGCGGGGCGGGCGCACCACCGCCTGCATCATCATCGGCACATAAAGATCCCTGATCACACCTAATTGCGCGCCGCCGAATTCCGGAGGCGTCACTCCAATGACCGTAAAGTTCTGGCCATTAAGTAATAGCTGCCGCCCCACGATGTTTTGATCGCCGCCAAAGCGACGCTGCCAAAGACCGTGGCTAATCACCGCTACCGGATGCGCGCCGGGCGTCTTGTCGTCTTCCTGAGCGATGACGCGTCCCTTCTGTGCGAGGACTCCGAGGACTTGAAAATAATTGCCGGTGACGATAGCGCCGTTGACTAAATCAGTTTGATCGTTGCTGTTGAGGCTGACCGTGATTCCGCCGAAGCCGATCAGACCATCAAAGACGTGATTCTGATCGCGTACCTCGGCGTAATCCGGGTAAGAGAAAACACTTCCCGGATTGCCATTGAAAACGTAAACAAGACTCTCTGGATGAGATACCGGCAGCGATCGCATTAAGGTGGCATTGACGACGCTAAAGATCGTACTGTTCGCACCCACGCCCAACGCCAGCGTGATTATCGCGATCGCGGCGAAAGCACGATGCTTGATTAAGCTTCGAAAGCCAAAGCGAATGTCCTGGATGAGATTCTCCATAAGCCAAACCGCTCCTTCCGTGTCATTCGTATCGCAGCGCTACCAGCGGATCGACTTTCGTCGCGCGTCGCGCAGGTATTAAGCAAGCTAACAACGCGACGAATATCAGCAGCGCTGAAACTGCTATGAAGGTTTGCGCGTCAGTCGGTTTCACCTCGAATAGCAAACTGCTCATCAAGCGCGTCAACGCAAACGCTCCCGCCAACCCGATCGCCACACCCAGCGATGCCAGGACTAAGCCGTCCTT
>DASWQK010000149.1:0-3993 GCA_036403735.1 Pyrinomonadaceae bacterium | reverse complement strand
TTTAGTCGGCGACAGAAAGTCACTTCCTGCGCCATTCAGCCGTCCGTTTCACGGACTGCAATTCGTTTGTGATTGGATTCCCCGCGATCAATCGCTGGGCTATTTTCGAACGTCCGCTGGCGCGGACTCAGTCACGCGGTTCAGTTACAATGCCGGCATGGATATCGAGCTGAAAGGCCTCTCGCGCAAACAAATCAACGATCTTCTGCCTGAAGGATTGATTTCTCTCTGCTGGCGCGGCAGTGTGGCGCACGGGATGTACGTGCCGAAATCCGATCCTGATTCGATCGACGACAAAGACGTGATGGGTGTTTACATCGCGCCGATCGAGCACTATCTGGGGTTTGGCCGGCAGGACGTCTATGAAAAATGGGAAGGTGAATGGGATTGCGTTTTCTATGAGATGCGGAAGTTCATCGGGCTGCTGCTCAACTGCAATCCCAATGTCCTGAGCCTGCTCTGGCTGAAACCAAACGGTATTATTTACGAGAGTCCGCTGGGCCAACTGCTCCGCGACAACCGCGATCTATTTGTGACGAAGAAGGCCTATCATTCCTTCTCCGGCTACGCTCATGCTCAATTCAAGAAGATGATCTCCTTCAACCAGGAAGCGCAGGCGCTGATGCGCGAACTTGAGCAGCAACTGTTGGCCCTCGACATCGATCCGGAATCAACAACCGACGGCCATGCGCTCAAAACCATCGGCGGCCAACCTTTCGTCGGTGCTACCACGGAAATGATGGAAGTAATCAAGCGATACAAAGGCGAGCGGCGCAGGTACTACAGCGGCGGCTACATGGGAAAGAAGCGCCGAGAGTTGGTGATGCGTGTTGGTTATGATGCCAAGAACGCGGCGCACCTGATCCGACTGCTGCGGATGGGAATCGAATTTCTCACCGAAGGCTCGCTGTACGTCGAACGCGCCGACGGTCCTGAGTTGCTTTCGATCAAACGTGGCGAATGGCCACTGGAAAAAGTGAAAGCAGAAGCCGAGAGACTGTTTCAACTTGCGCAGGAAGCTTATGTCCGTTCATCTCTCCCACCCGAACCAGATCGCGATCGCGCTGAGAAGTTATGCGTGAAGATGATTCGTGAGTACCACGGCTTGAGTGCTGGTTAGCGTGCGAGTGGTCAATGGCAGCATAGGCGCGCGAGAATTCATGCGTTGGCTCCATTCGCTCAATCTTCAATTCCGTAACGTTGACGAAGATTTGCTATTGCCCCTTCGATTGCAACAGAAAGGTCAGCAATGTTCTTTCGGGCTTGGTCATACGAACTCGGCGACAGCTTTCCCTTGCCAATAGCCAGCGTGGTCTCGAAGTCGATGGCCTCATTAAACGACAATCGTCCAATGTTAAAGAAGCGAAGATACAAGGATTGTGGCATGAACAGTTTCTTCTGCTGGACAGCCGACAAACGCATCATGACATTCAGCCCAATACCGATGACGTTTTCTGTATTTCGCCAGCTTGTCCTCATCAGTTTCATTCGGATCTATTCGCTGCAGCCCAGTCGGCCGCAGTTCTTCGGTTGCTTGTTGAAGCTCGAATAAGCATTTGCCGATTTCAGAGAGCGCTTCAAATTCCTTTTCAGCCGCTAAGCGATGTATCGTGGCCTTCTTGCCTAACTCCAACTTGACGTATTCCAAGGTTGTAGCCACATCACCCTTGACGCCTTCGACGATCCGAGTAATCGCTTCTATGTCTTCCTTTGTCGCTAGGTTTTCACCCTTCTTACCTACGTATGAGCGCAGATATGCGGTTAGCAAACCTAAACTAAAGCCAGCAAACAAATAAAGGAAGTAGGTCATGAACTTACTAAGGTAACCTAAGACGCTAATAATCTAGTTCAAAGTCCTCTTGGTCGCGGCTGGGGTTGAGCATCGATTCGGCGAGACATCGTTTGCGGATCGCAAATCTCAAGTCTATCGTTAAACCAACGCACGTCAGTCGAGCTCGTCACAAGATCAACTTCTAAGCCGTAAAAGTAACGGCGCTGCTCCCAGACGATACCGAACGTTTTTGCGGCGAACCTCCGTTGGAGGCCAACGAGCTGCGGCGGTCCGGCACTATTACGGTCAATTCCAGATCGAAGTGAATCGGAGAAAGCCGAGAACACCGCCCGACTCGTGCCGCCCACCTCACTCGCTTTCCACGGCTCTAGGGACGCTCGCATACTTACAGCGCCAGTGCCTAGGTTGGCAACGATGTCAGAGTGCGCGGGCAAATTAATGATCGAGACTCTCGGAGCTTGAATAGGATCAAAGACAATGTGTCGGAGATGGAATAATGCGGAAACTCCATCGCCCTCTCGAAAGCAATACAATACTTCGAATCTTTTCTTGGCCGTCGAAGGGTATGTATCGAAAGCTGAAGAAATTACGGAAACCATTTTTTCCACAGATACATCGATGGTATCAGAATTGTCCAACAGCAAACCGGCATCTATCATCTCGATCACTTGGCTTAGAGTTTGGGTTGGAAACAGCACATCGCCGCAATAACCGAGAATGTGCGGGTACTTGCTGGACGCGAATAGTTTTCGGCCGTGTTCCCATCCGTTTTTCCCACCCCAGGTAATCCTACTGTCGCTTGCAAAGTACGCTGACGCCGGTCCGCGCTGATCAATTCCGATCCATGAAATCAAACTAGTCATTGTGATGCCCACCAGGATTAGGTAACCTTAGTTTCGCGATTTCAGGGTTGCTTGAGTGCAGCGACGCAACTCCCGGGCTCTCCACCAAAATCATGAGGGGAGGCCGAGGTGGCTAAGCTCCCTTGGGTTTTGACTCAAGGGAGCAACCCGGGTTGGTCAGCAGGCGATGCGTCGGCCATGGCACGCATTCGTCCAGAAGAATTCTCATGCTGCGGGAGAAAGCAAGGCCTGCTCAGAGCGCTCCAATACCTGAAGCGCCAATGCGCGAGAGACCGACGGAAAGCACTCGAGAAACTCTTCCAGCGAGTAGTCGCGCTCAAGGTATTCGAACAGAGTCTTAACGGGTACGCGCGTTCCCTTGAACACCGGAGCGCCGCCAAGGATATCGGGATCAATCGTGATGAGATCCGTCGTACTCATGAGGGCAGTTTATTCCTAATCACGCCTTCGCGTAAATCTCTGCACCTTTGTGCACAAACTCTTCCGCCTTCTCTTTCATCCCCACACTCAGCGCCGCCGCCTCATCGATCTCTTTCTGCGCCGCATACTTCCGCACATCCTGCGTGATCTTCATCGATCAAAGGTGCGGGCCGCACATCGAAGCTTACGCCGCGAGAGACTCGCTCTTCGCAATAGCCTTGGCGATGTCCCTTCTTTTCGCGCCGGCGGCCAGCAGAGCGCGAATCAGGAGATCGATTGAGACGGCAGGATCGCTCGCTTCCATCTTCGCCACCCTCGATTGGCTTGAGCGCAGGCGCTTGGCCAATTCAGTCTGTGAGAGTCCTTGATTGGTCCGGCACTTCTTCAGACTGTTGCTCAAAGTCAGTTTGAGTTCGACGAACGCGGCTTCTTCATTCGACAACCCCAAAAACTCCCGAGTGGAACCAACCTTCCATCCGGCCGCTTCAAGCTTCTTGCGTTGGCTTGTCTTCATGCTCTTAATCCTTCGATGATTTTGTTGCTTCATAGTTTTTCAACCGGCGCTTGCAATCTTCGATTACTCGCGATGGCGTTTGTTGCGTCGTCTTGCGAAAGACTTCAAGAATCACGATTGCGTCGCCATCGATCCGATAAACAATTCGCCAGCTCTTATCCTGATCCTGCACTCGCAGTTCATGGCAACGAGGGCCGATGGCCGGCATTGGTCGGGAATGAGGCAGCGACAAATTTTCCCCGCGCTGAAGACGCCGCAGCAAGAGACCCGCCTCAATCCGAGCGTCAAAAGTGAAAGGCGGCGTCTTTACTTCTCCACGCAGCCAGACCAGAGGTTTGTCCTCAGCTGCCTTCATTATCCGAAAATCAGTCTATGTCAGATGTGACATTAGGGCAAGAGTTAGC
>DASWQK010000148.1:0-8456 GCA_036403735.1 Pyrinomonadaceae bacterium | reverse complement strand
ATGAGTTTTTGCCAATCACCACGTCGCCAGGGCCGCCGACGGGTTTTATTTTCACGAACGCGTCGATCACTACGCCGGACTCAATCACTATTCTGCTTCCGCGAACGGATTGTTCGATCTCAGCTTTCGCCGAAACCCTGGCATGTTCCGATACAATCAACATCGATTATCTTGCTGCATAGATGACGTTAAAGAACGACTACTCCAGGTTCACTTCAGGGTTGATGTCCGGATATGTGTTATCTCGGTCGTTTACGCAAACAACTCTTTCAGGCCAGGCAATCCGGAACAGCTGGTCGTCCCATCGCACGCCGCGCGCGGATTCGGGATGATACGTCTCGGACATCTGATAAAAGATTTCCGTGCCATCGACCAGCGTCTGGTATCCGTGAGCGAAACCTTCGGGAATGTAGAGCATGCGGCGATTGTCAGCGGTGAGTTCAGCCGCCACCCATTGATACCGAGTGGCCGATTCTGAACGCAGATCAACCGCGACATCGAACATTGCTCCGCGTGTGCAGCGCACCAGCTTGGCTTCTTCGTGCGGCATCTGCTGATAGTGCATGCCGCGCACGGTCCCACGCTTGAAATTGAACGAGATGTTGCATTGCAGCATTCGTGGATTTAACCCTCTCTGCTCGAACTCACTGCGTGACCATGAACAAGCAAAGAAGCCGCGTTCATCTTCGATAAGTTCGGGCTCGATCACAAAGACGCCCTTTATCTTCATCTCTTCGAAAATCATACCAATGTCTCAATTTATGGTTTAAGCGCAAGATTCTAGAAGGTTACATCTGAAACCTGCAACTCACGGTGGTTTCAGCCGCAACACAACTTGAGCACACCATCAGACCACGGTCACCTCTGGGATCGGAATAATGAATCGACCACCGCGCCGCCGATACTCCGCTTGCTGGTCCAGAATCTCGGTGGCGAAATTCCACGTCAAAAGCAAAACATAATCGGGTTTTGCTTCAAGCAATTTGTCAGGCGCGTAGATTGGCAAGTGCGTCCCGGGGGTGAACAGGCCCTGCTTGATTGGACTGCGATCGACCACAAAATCGAGAATGTCTTTACCGATGTCGAAGTAGTTCAAGAGCGTGCTGCCTTTGGCTGAGGCGCCGTAGGCCGAGATCCGATTTCCCCGAACTTTCAACTCTGCCAGCTTCTGCGCCAGTGAATGACGAAGACCCTCAACTCTTCCGGCGAAGTGATGATAAAAATCTATGCGACCGACACCCCAGCGTTGCTCGTCTTCGAGCATCCGCCCTACCCGCGACAATCCCGACTGCGAATCCTTCGAGTCTTTCAAGTCCTGCGGTCGCACGAACACGCGCAGCGAGCCCCCATGGATCGGGAGTAATTCAACGTCCGTGATTTTCAGCCCGTTGCGCCGAAAGAGTTTCTCCAGCGCCGTCAGGGAAAAATAGCAGAGATGCTCATGGTAGATCGTGTCGAACTCGCAGTGATCAATCATCTCTTTCACGTAGGGCACTTCGATAATTGCCACGCCGTCGTCTTTCAGCAGTATTCCCAAGCCAGCTGCGAAGCGGTTTAGCTCCGGAACATGGGCTAGAACGTTGTTAGCGTGAATCACGTCAGCGCGGTTACCCTCGGCTTTCAGGCGAGCAGCGAGATCCGCTCCAAAAAATTCGCATACGGTTTCGATGCCTTGCTCGCGCGCGACACTGGCAATGTTAACCGCTGGTTCGATGCCCAACACTCGCACTCCGGCACGTTTGTAGTACTGCAAGAGATAGCCGTCATTACTCGCGATTTCAATCACCAGACTGCGCTCATCAAGGCGATAGGATTCCCTGATCCGGATAGCCAGCTGCTCAGCATGTCGAAGCATCGTGTCAGAGTAGGACGAGAAATAAAGATATTCTCGAAACAGCTTCTCGGGGGGGACGGTTTCCGAAATCTGGACCAGGGTGCAAGCAGGGCAAAAAACAAGATCGAGAGGATAAGTCTCTTCCGGTCGTTGTAAGTCCTCGAGCCGTAAGAGCGAATTCGCCAGCGGTGTCCGGCCAAGTGAAAGGATAGGTTGCAGATCTGCCGCACCGCATGATCGGCAGGTTGTCAGACGATTACTTGCTGGGTTCATGCGGGTTATTCGAAGAACTTCCGATACCAATCGATTGTCTTGACAAGACCTTCGTCGAGAGTGAAGAGCGGTCGCCAACCCAGCTCGCGCCGGGCCCGGGCAGCGCTCAGGTATTGGTGACGAATCTCGTTAGTCACTTCATTGCGGATATCAAGCTCGAGATCCGAACTCATGAGCGCCAGAATTTTTTTGGCGATATCTTTTACGGTCGCCTGAGTCTCGTTCGAGAAATTAAAGGCCTGGCCGGCGATCTGCCTGTTACGGTGCAATTCTTCGGCGAGCAACATGTAAGCTGCCGCGCCATCTTCAACGTAAAAATAATCTCGCACATAATCGCCATCGGAACGAATGACCGGCCGTTGTCCGCGGAGCACGGACCGAATAGTTCCCGGCACGATACGGTTCCAATTCAGATCCCCGCCCCCGTAGAAATTTCCACAGCGAGTGACCACGACAGGCATGCCGTAGGTGGCGGCATAAGTCTGGCAAATGATATCCGAGCATGACTTGCTTGCGTCGTATGGGTGACGGCCGCGCAATGGTGTTTCTTCATCATACGGCAGCTGATCGCTCTCGCCGTATGCCTTGTCGGATGAAGCCATCACAATCTGCTGCACGGTCGGTGTCCGCCGGCACGCCTCCAGCAGCGTCCAGGTACCCTGGACGTTGGTCTCCCAGGTTGAGACCGGATTGCGATTGGCGATGGTCACAATGGTTTGGGCCGCCAGATGGATGACCGTATTGATCTCATATTCGCCGAGCGCGCGCTCCAGCGTAGATTGATCGCGTACGTCGCCGCGGACAATCTTCACCTGTTCAATTGAACTTGTGCGAGCGAGTTCACTTTGCGGAACCCAATCACGAACCAGACAAACGACGTCAGCTCCGGCATCAATCAACCGGCGCACGAGCCAACCACCGACCAATCCGGTGGCGCCGGTAACGAAGGTCGGACGATCCTGCCAGAAACTATTCATCGGTGATTAACTCGCAAAGGAGCGGTCACTCCCAAACTTTCCACGGTGCTTTTTTCTCATGCCAAAGCGTCTCTAATAGACGCTTGTCACGCAGGGTGTCCATGCACTGCCAAAAATCATCGTGGCGATAGGCGGCCAATTGACGATCGCGGGCAAGTTGTTCCAGGGCGTCCGCCTCAAGGCTGTCATCGTCGCCTTTTAAGTAATTGAAGATGGTCGGCTCAAAGATCATGAAGCCGCCATTGATCCAGCCTTCACCGATTTGCGGTTTCTCGGTGAAGTCAACGACGATGTCGCCGTCGAAAACCAGGCCGCCGAAGCGCGCCGGTGGTCGCACTGCCGTCACGGTGGCGATGCGGCCATGCGAGCGGTGAAAGCTAAGCAGTTTGGAAAGATCCAAATTCGAAACGCCGTCACCATACGTCAGCATGAAAGTTTCTTTACCCAGGTGTGGCTCGAGCCGTTTGAGGCGGCCCCCGGTATTAGTTTCGAAGCCGGTATTGATGAGATGAACTTTCCATCCTTCGCAATTCTTCTCGTAGGGCCGGACGGTTCCGTCAGTGAGATCGATGGACATACTGCCGTTCAGTCTTTCATAGTCGAGGAAGTATCGCTTTATCTCCTCGCCTCGATAACCGAGCGCCATGAAAAACTCGTCATAACCATGATGGGCATAGTGCTTTGCGATGTGCCAAAGGATAGGATGGCCGCCGATCTCGACCATCGGCTTGGGCTTCAGCTCGGTTTCTTCGGCCAGACGGCTCCCAAGGCCACCGGCCAGAATCACAACCTTCATTGAACCAGCTCCTTGGCTTCTGGCTGATCGTTCGGGCTCACGCTCGAAGTGGTCCAGCGCAGCATTGGCCGCACCACGCCGGGGAATGTACCGGCGAAATCACCTCGGGCAGAGTCCCCTTCGAATTTGTCGATCACCTGAAATGCGACGGCATCACGCTCGAAAAAATGTATCGTAACAGGATCCATTGTGCTCACGGCCGCGGCCACAATCATCGTACCTTCGGAAAGGAAGTTCCCGGGAATCAATGCGGTGCTGATGAAGCGACCCGCCGGCCGATGCGTGCTGCGCCACACCGGATCGGTATCGCCGGCGATAAAAACCAACACACCTTCATCGTTCGTCACATGAATGTTGGGGATCAGCAGGTGACCGGTCTGCAGCACTTCGAATTCGATCTCGATGCGGACCGGAAGTCGGATATCGATTGCATCGGACACGTGTCCATCCTCAGCACGCACCCTCACCGCGCAGAGTCGAACGATTTCGTTGCCTGGCCTGTCTCCGTCGGCCCATTCGCGAGCAGCCATCGTGCCGAGTCCCGATTTTAGATACGAGCCTACCACCTTATGAGAGGGACCATCCTGAAGAATGGTTCCTCCGTCGAGGAGAATAGTTCGTTCGCATAAGCGGGTCACAGCCGGCATGTTATGAGACACAAAAATAACGGTGCGACCATGCCGGCCGACATCTTTCATTCGGTCCAGGCACTTTCGTTGGAAGCTCGCGTCACCTACCGAGAGTACTTCATCGACTAAGAGAATCTCAGGTTCCAGGTAAGCCGCGACGGCGAATGCCAGACGAACATACATCCCGCTGCTGTACCGTTTGACCGGTGTATCGATGAATTTCTCGACCTCGGCAAATGCCACAATGTCGTCGAACTTTTGCAAAATTTCAGCGCGGCTCATGCCGAGAATTGCACCATTCAAAAAAACATTCTCGCGGCCGCTGAGCTCGGGATGAAAACCCGTACCGACTTCCAGCAGGCTGCCGACTCGCCCGTGCAGTTCTACTCGGCCAGTTGTGGGCTCAGTAACACGCGACAGAATCTTTAGCAAAGTAGATTTCCCGGCGCCATTGCGGCCGATGATACCTACGATTTCGCCCGGGCCGATTTCAAAACTAACATCGCTTAAGGCCCAGATTTTCTTATTGGCCGATCTGCTTCTGCCGTTTAAGGGCGATCGGAATTTGCTGACCAGCGCCTCTCGCAGCGTCGAATACGCTGAGCCATCGCTGCCAATCCGATACTGCTTGCCCAGGTTCTGGACTTTTATGATCGGCTCCATAAAGAATCAGACGATATCAGCGAAGCGCCTTTCCATTCGGCGAAACGAGTACGCGGCATAGGTCACCACTATTGCAGTAATCACAGCCGAAATTGCCAGAGACTTCCAGACGAATGGCTGGTTGCCGAATAACGCGATGCGAAAATTCTGAATTATTCCGGTGACCGGATTGAGCATCACCGCCCAGTGCCATTTTTGCGGCAACATGCTAATGGGATAAATGATAGGAGATGCGAACATCCAGAGCTGAATCAGAAAAGGGATCGCATAACGAATGTCGCGATACTTCACGTTGAGGGCAGAGAGCCACATTCCAACTCCGAGCGCTAACAGGGTAGTTAGTATCACCAGCGGAAAGACCATTAATAACCCCCAGGTCGCATGCACCCCGTAGTAGATCAAGAGGCCCACCTGGACTACAAAGGCTAAGGCCAGATCCACTAGTCCAGCGGCGACCGCGCCCGCCGGTACGATCATTCGCGGGAAATAGATTTTGGTGATCAAATGAGCACTACCAACCAGACTATTGCCACTGTTAGTTACCGCGTTAGCAAAAAAAGTCCACACCAGAAGTCCCGCGTATGCAAACAGTGGGTACGGCACACCGTCTGACTTAATACCTCCTAGTTTTCCGAATAAAAGATTGAAGATAAGCATGGTCAGCACGGGCTGGAGAATTGCCCAGGTTGCGCCCAGCAATGTCTGCTTATATCTTACTTTAACGTCGCGCCAGATCAGAAAATAAAGGAGTTCCCGGTAAGCCCAAAGTTCGCGCAGACCACCAGAGAACGAAGACTTGTTGGCTTCAATTATGACAACGGTCTGTTTAGACGAAGCAACTAAAGGCCGATTTCCATTGGGATCGCCAGGTTTGCTTTCTGGAACTGTTTTGGAGAAGGTTTCAGATGTCACTGCCCGAAAGCTGCAAAGATTCAGTATTGTTTTCCAGTAGGTCGATGCAGTCTAGCAGCACGCTGTTCGGGTGTACAACTTGAGACAAGGAGAGGGCGATTAGGTTTAATAACCCCTCGCGATCGGCGACGTTGTGCTGATATAACGAGCAACATCATTTTGATTCGAGGCCGGATACCTGCGGCATAGGCGCAGTTTCCCAGGGACCGATTGGCCGTATTCCGTCCGTATTATTTCTGTTAGATTCCAAGGCTAGTACAATATCAAACCGATGAACTCCAATATCATGAGACTCTTCATAACCGGCGGCGCCGGCTTCATCGGCTCGGCTTTTGTCAGATTAGCCCTGGCTGAGTTGACGCAGTCCGAAGTCACGAACTTTGACGCGCTAACTTACGCAGGCAATACCGATAACCTTGAAGGAATCGACGCGGAAGATTATCGATTCGTTCACGGCGACATCACGGATCGTGACGCAGTGATGGAGGCGCTGGGCCAGGGAACAGACGCCATCGTGAACTTCGCGGCTGAGTCACACGTCGATCGCAGCATTGCTTCGGCAGATGAATTCGTTCGCACGAACGTGCTCGGAACCCAGGTGCTCCTGGACTGCGCACGCGAACGTAAGGTAAGCCGTTTTGTTCAGATTTCCACCGACGAAGTAATGGGAAGTCTGCCGGAAGATGAGCGGGCGTTCTTTACCGAAGAATCAGGCTTTAGTCCCAATAGCCCTTATGCGGCATCGAAAGCCGGAGCCGAACATTTGGTGCGCGCCGCGCGTCATACGTTTGGCCTCGACACCGTCATCACGCGCTGCGGAAATAACTATGGACCGCGTCAGTTCCCCGAAAAATTTTTGCCGCTGATGATCGCGAACGCAATGAACGATCAACCGATTCCGGTCTATGGCGACGGCCGCAATGTGCGGGATTGGATTCATGTTGAGGATCACTGTCGCGCGATTCTGCTTGCTCTGCGGAAGGCTCGTGCGGGAGCAACATATAACATTGGTGCGCGAAACGAGCGGCGCAATATCGACGTAGCCAAATCAGTTTTGGATCAATTGGGCAAGCCCCATTCATTATTAACGTTCGTTAAAGATCGTCCCGGTCACGATCGTCGTTACGCGATTGATTCGTCACTGATCGAATCCGAGTTAGGGTGGAAGCCACAGGAGACGTGGGAAAGCGGACTTGGGAAAACGATCGAGTGGTATCAAACGAATGGCGATTGGGTCGAGCGGACCCGCAGCGGCGCTTATCGTGAATTCTACGCGCAGCAATACGGAAGCGAGGTCAAAGCGCCTTGAAAGTAATCGTCACGGGTGCTGCTGGTTTGGTCGGACGTGCGACCGTGTCGTCGTTCACGACCGCAGGTGATGTCGTCACCGGGCTCGATCATAATGCTCTCGACATCAGCGACGAATCTGCCGTGCGCGCAACAGTTGAATCACAATCGCCTGACGTCGTTATCAATTGTGCTGCCTGGACCGACGTGGACGGCTGCGAGTTTGACCAACAGCGCGCGATGCGTGCGAATGCACTCGGCCCTGAGCTTCTGGCGCTGGCATGCAGAAAAGTCGGGGCCCTGTTCATCACGATCTCAACTGACTATGTCTTTGACGGCGAGAAAGAGGGATTCTATACGCAACGCGATCAACCGAATCCGCTGGGCGTGTACGCTGGGTCGAAATTGGACGGCGAGCGTCGCGCGCAAAACAGCTGGGCGAGAACGATCGTGGTTCGCAGTGGCTACATCTTTGGCGCCGGCGGCACAAATTTTCTGAGCACCTTCCTGGATCGTGCGCGCCGGGGCCAACACGTGAAAGTGATAGTTGATTCCTTCGGGACCCCGACGTATGCCCCCCACCTCGCCGAACGTTTTCATCGGTTGACGGAACTCGATCTCCCCGGTATCTATCACATTGTTAACGCGGGTGAAGGCGCGAGCTTTGCTCAGGTGGCGGAAGCCGCTTTCGAGGAAGCAGGATTAGACCGGAAACTCCTCGAAAACGTATCCCTCGACTCGCTGTCGCGTCCGGCGGCTCGCCCCAGAAACTCTCGCCTGCGCTGCTTGTTATCTGAAGCCATTGGCATGGAGCCAATGCCGTACTGGCGTGACGCAATTTGCGAGTTCGCAGAGGAAACGGCCGCGGCATCGCCTTCGGGAGCCATTTGATTTGCCAGCAGGCTCGTCTCTGCTATCATGTGAAATTCATACACGTCTGGTGACGTTGACCTTAGCGAAACAGGGTTTTGAATTATGACTCAAGATGAACGTTTGGTTCCGGCACGGCCGGCCCGCGATTTAGATCGAACGCTCGCCGACCTGACACAAAGCAAGGGTTACGGTGGTCGATATAGTGGCTCGGC
>DASWQK010000147.1:0-6391 GCA_036403735.1 Pyrinomonadaceae bacterium | reverse complement strand
GGCCGAACTCGCATACATCCAGTCGGATCCGGCGGAACCAACCACCAAAATACCCTGGGCCCGGCTGGTCCCGCACCGGCAGACATGGGCATTTGCCATTGGCAAATTCATGACCGATCCGATCTGGTGGGTCTATCTTTTTTGGATGCCGAAATTTCTGAACACTAATTATGGTTTGAAAATCACACAGATCGGTTTGCCGTTGGTTGTCATTTACGTGGCGGCTGATATCGGTTCGATCGGCGGCGGTTGGCTCTCGTCGATGCTTATCAAACGCAACTGGTCCGTGAACAAGGCGCGCAAGACGGCGATGCTCGTGTGCGCGCTGGCGGTCGTGCCGGTGATGCTTGCCGCGCGTGCCTCGCACCTTTGGGTTGCCGTTGCGTTTGTTGGTTTGGCAGCCGCAGCGCACCAGGGTTGGAGCGCAAACATCTTCACGATGGTCTCAGATATGTTTCCGCGTCGCGCGGTTGGTTCGGTCGTTGGGATTGGCGGCATGGCCGGCGCGATTGGCGGCATGCTGATCGCGTCGACTGTCGGATTGATACTTCAGTACACGGGCTCTTATCTTCCAATCTTCGTGATTGCCGGCAGCACTTACCTGGTGGCTCTGGGGATCATCCATCTCCTGGCGCCGCGTCTTGAACCGGCTAACGTCGAAGATGCAATCGCGTAAAAACCAGATGGCCTCGCTCAACATACGACCAAACGAGAATTCTCGCTGGGACCTGGTGAGTCTTGGTGAAGTAATGCTGCGGCTCGATCCTGGCGATGGCCGCGTGGCGACGACGCGAAGCTTTCAGGTTTGGGAAGGCGGCGGCGAATACAACGTCGCGCGCGGATTGAAGCGTTGCTTCGGAATGGACACCGCGATCGTTACCGTGCTCGCCGATAATCCGGTCGGTCGGCTGGTGCAGGATTTGATCTATCAGGGTGGCGTTGATCAGACAAATGTTCGCTGGATCGAATATGACGGCGTCGGCCGCGTGGCGCGCAACGGCTTGAATTTTACTGAGCGAGGTTTTGGCGTGCGGGGGGCGCTCGGTTGTTCCGATCGGGGCCACACTGCCGTCTCACAGATGAAGCCCGGAGATATTGATTGGGAAGAGATCTTTGGCAAGGAAGGCGCGCGCTGGTTTCACACGGGCGGAATTTTCTGTGCACTCTCGGAAACGACCCCAGAGGTCGCCCGCGAAGCGATGGAAGCGGCGAAGAAGCACGGCACGATCATCTCTTACGATCTTAATTATCGCGACTCTCTTTGGAGATCGATCGGAGGCAAAGCGCGCGCTCAGGAAGTCAATCGTGAACTCGCGCCGCTGGTCGATGTGATGCTGGGCAACGAAGAAGATTTCACTGCTTGCCTCGGCTTCGAAGTCGAGGGTCTGGATCAAGATCATTCGCAGCTCGAGGTTGAAAACTTTCGTCGCATGATCGAAAGTGCGCGACAAGAGTTTCCGACCCTCAAAGTGATCGCGACCACACTCAGAAACGCGAAGACCGCTACCGTGAACGACTGGGGCGCGGTTTGTTATTCCGACGGCGAGTTTTATCAGGCGGTCACGCGCGCGAACCTGGAGATCTTTGATCGCATCGGTGGCGGGGACTCGTTTGCCTCCGGATTGATTTACGGATTTCTAACGAATAAAGGCCCGCAGTACGCCGTCGATTGCGGCGCCGCGCATGGCGCGTTGGCAATGACGACCCCGGGAGATACAACGATGGCCACGCTGACGGAAGTTGAAAAACTAATGAAGGGTGGCGGGGCGCGCGTAGCGAGATAGATCCAATAACCACAGAGGACACAGAGGAAGAAACTTAACATTCAAATTGATTTGAGTTTTCTTCTCTGTGTCCTCTGTGGTGAACTTCATCATGAACAAAGCCGAAATCATCCAACGCATCCGCGATATCGGCATCATACCCGTGGTCCGTGCCTCGTCTCCCGAAGCAGCAGTTCAAGTAGTCGAAGCGATCATGGCGGGCGGTCTGCCGGTACTTGAGATCACGATGACCGTACCCGGCGCAGTGCAAGTCATCAAAGAATTAGTAAAGCGCTTTGATGACGCGATAGTCGGTGCGGGGACGGTGCTCGATGCTGAAACTGCGCGCGTATGTATCGATGCAGGGGCCCGATTCATCGTTAGTCCCGCGCTCAATCTGGACACGATTGTCTGCTGTCGCGAACTCGACGTGGCAGTTATGCCCGGCGCGCTGACGCCAACTGAAGTCGTGAGCGCATGGAACGCGGGCGCTGATCTAGTCAAAGTATTTCCCGCGGGTGCTTTGGGCGGAGCGAGCTATATCAAATCGCTCAAGGCCCCACTACCGCAGATAGATTTGGTTCCGACCGGCGGAGTGACGCTCGCGAATGCGGGCGCCTTTATTGAAGCGGGCGCGGCGGCAGTCGGAGTAGGAGCGGATCTGGTAGATACAAAAGCGATACGCGCCGGCCAGCCTGAGAAAATCACGCAAGCGGCGCGAGCTCTTATCGAAGCGGTAAGTAATGCTCGGACGGGGTCAGTATCGGTTGCT
Source organism: Pyrinomonadaceae bacterium (assembly GCA_036403735.1). Lineage (GTDB taxonomy): Bacteria > Acidobacteriota > Blastocatellia > Pyrinomonadales > Pyrinomonadaceae > UBA11740. Next base: position 3,856 of record DASWQK010000147.1, on the reverse strand, counting down.
ACAGCTCTCGGTACTAACTCTATAACATAAGGGTAAACCAATAATGTCGGCAGTTCAGGAACTCAACAAGGCACAGCATCTCAATTGGTCCACCGTACCGGTGGAACATCCGGCCGAAGGCATCGAGCGGCAGATGTGTGTCGGCGAACAAATGATGATCTGCCGGTTTCGTTTCGCGCCTTTTCTGGTCACGCCGCAACACACACATCCGCACGAACAGATGTCGCTGGTCATCAGCGGCCGCGTACGTTTCTTTGTCGAGGGCGAAGAACGAATCGCTTCACCCGGCGATGTTCTGCACTTTCCGCCTAACTGCCTTCACGGCGCGACGATGATGGAGGAAGAGGTTGTGCTGATCGATATTTTCACTCCTCTGCGTGAAGACTTTCTCGGCAAGTAACCTGGACACAGTGATTCTCGATAACTTCAAACTCGAAGGAAAGATTGCGCTCGTGACCGGGGCCTCGGCCGGCCTCGGCCAGGCGATCGCTATCGCTTTTGCGGAAGCGGGCGCCGACGTGGCTTGTCACGGAAACACCCGCCCGCCTGACGCCACGCTTGAGGAGATCTCGCGTCTTGGCAGACAAAGCTTAGCGATCGCCGGAGATCTCGCAAACAAAGAAACGCCGAGCGCTTTGGTTGAAGCGACCATCAAGAAGTTTGGCCGCATCGATATTCTGGTCAATAACGCGGGAACAATTCGGCGCGCGCCGGCCGTCGATTACTCCGAAGAAGATTGGCAGACAGTGATCGAAGTAAACCTTTCGGCGGTGTTTCGCCTCTCGCAGCTCGCCGGCCGCAAAATGCTCGCACAGCAAAGCGGCAAGATCGTCAACATCGCTTCGCTCCTTTCTTTTCAGGGCGGCATCACCGTGCCGGCCTACGCGGCTTCGAAAGGCGGCGTCGCGCAACTGACCAAGGCATTGGCTAACGAGTGGGCCGGAAAGGGAATCAACGTAAACGCGATTGCCCCGGGGTACATGCGTACCGACAACACGAAGGCCTTGCAGCAGGACGAGACGCGCAATCGTCAAATACTCGAACGCATTCCGGCTGCTCGTTGGGGCGAGCCTTCAGATCTCGCCGGGGCGGCGGTCTTTCTGGCTTCATCCGCCAGCGATTACGTGAACGGACACGTGCTGGTGGTTGATGGGGGATGGATGGGGAGATGATTTGAGTTGTTTTCGAGGTCTTGCTTGCAAAGTTTTTCATGCGCGATCCGTGACGCCGGTGTTTATGCAAAGCCGAGGTTCTCATTCACACACGGCTTCAGCCAGGTGAATTGCGCCAAGTCAAATGGCTGGAAACCGTTTAAATGGTTTCGCTTCTGCCTCTCGATCACCCGGCTGAAGCCGGGCGTGAATGAGATCATTCTAATGCCGCGATTATTTCTGATCACGCTCATCTCGTTAGTCACCATCCTGCCTTGTTCATCACAAACCACTCGCTCCTCCGAACCCTCGACCGTCGCAGCATCATCATTCGATAAAGAGGTCACTGACTTTCTCGATAAAGAAATTCTGGCCCATCTCGATGAGATCAAATCATACAATCCGCCTCCGACTAAGATATTTAATGCAGGCACAACCGGCGAGTACACCTGGGGCAATTTTATGTATGCGCTGGGCGCGTACGCTCAGCTCACTGACAAGCAAACGGTAGGAGGTCACGATCTGGCGCGCGAAGTCGGCGAGATCGGCTTGCTTGAATATCGTTTAAAAGGAACGCGATTCTCACAACTGTACGGTGTGCTGGCGTTGCAATTCTTTGGACGAGACTTGAAATCAAATCCGGTCTGGCAGCGGCTCAATGCGGAAGAGCAGGAGCAGTGGCGCAGGTTTCTGGACGTCTCCGCTTTCTACGATCCGAAAACGCAGCAGGTCATTAATCTCCCTGAAAATTATCTGGGTGTTGCGGCGCGCATCGCCAGCATCAGTTATCAACTCGGCTTGCTGAAAGATCGCGCGCTGGTCGATGGCGTTATCACGCGCGCAGCGCGGCCCTTCACCAATGGCGGAATCTATTCTGATGATTCCCCGCCCACCGGCCGTTTTGATCGTTATTCAAACGAGTATGCTCGATTCGTCTGGGAGGCCGCGCAAGCGGCGGATCGCAAAGACATTCTTGATGCCGTGCGCCCTTCGCTGAAGCAACAGATAAAGTTGTGGTGGGACCTGGTCCAACCGGATGGTTACGGTTATGCCTGGGGACGCAGTGTGGGTCTTATCAGTTATGCAGACACTTTGGAAATCGTGGGGTTTCTGGCAGTGCATCCGGAATTTCGTCCCGCATCTTTGGAGCAGCTGGCGAGCGCTTATTACCAGGCGTGGAGTTGGTTGCGTCATGATTACAATGACAAGACGCATGGGTTTTCTATGTTTGCGTTCGGTCGCGGCAACTACAGCTACATCACCCGCGAGCGCGAGTGGCAACAAACAATAAGTATTGTCGGTAAGATCTCGCTGGCCCAGCAGCGTTTCAAAGAAGGCTTGGATCGCGAAAAGGTTTCAGCATTTTCAGGTGAGATCGCGAGACCCGATCTCAGTCGGTTCGAATTCTTTCGTCACGGCTCCAGACCGGCGGGCGTTTGGCTGATCCGTCAGGGATCGCTCTATTTCACCTTGCCGATCGTAGCCGGCACTAAGCCGGGCGTTGCTGACTACCTACCCGCGCCGCATGGCTTGCCGGGTTTTGCGAATCCAGTCGAGCAGGTCTATCCATCGCTCGTCCCGTTTATTGAACTTGCCGACGGACGAGTTCTGGTGGCAGGCGATGGCGCTGATGAGATCGAACCCGGCACGGATGGTCGTTCGCTGCGCGCTTTGTGGAAGAGGTGGATCGTTGTCGGAAGCAAAGCGGGCGAACTTGTCGATCCGCACATCAGTGCTGAAGTGACCTGGCATTTAGACGGACGAACTCTCACCCGCGACGAGACATTGAAATCAACTGAAGCAGTAACAGTGAAGCGTTGGTGGATGGCTGTCCCGACGATTGCATCATCCGATCAAGTTGAGTTCAAAAACGGCCAGCGTTGGGATCGAATGAAGTTTGGTGACGCGACGCTCTCAGTCGCCGCAACCGCGGACTGGCCGTTGATGACTTCAGTGACAGCTACCGGGGATGGCCCACTCGGTCGAGGAGCGCGCGGTCCAATCCCGCTGCATCTGATCTACGAATCAAGCGATCTGCAATTGAAGCCAGGGAAGGCGGCGCACTGGCGACTGATCTTGAACTTGGAATAAATGAAGTCAGTACCGGGAGCGATAGCGACCGGGTAACGCTTGGCCGCGATCTCGATTCCCGAGCCAACTATGACCCGGTCGCTATCGCTCCCGGTACTGACCTCATACCGTCAGTGTGGCGCCACCAGATACAGATCTCTTCCCGCACGTTCAACGACCAGCGTGTCCCGGTCGTTTTCATAATCCTCGCGCCGAAACTCTCTCTGATCCATGAATCCGAGATGCACGCGACGGCAGGTTTCTTCGTCGAGAGCCGAGGCCATGGTGATTTGGTAGCGGGGAACCACGCGGCCTTGCTCATCACGCTTTCCGGCATACGAAACATGGGCCAGATGAGCAGCCACCGCCAGGTTATTCTGCAGTTCGGTTGAGAGCGCGACCATCTCGCGCACGCGATCGAGCGGCGCGTAGCCGTACTTTTCGATTAGGCGGCCGTGCGTCTCGGAAATTGATCGCAGATGCGGTGCATAGATGATCAATTCGCCGCCTTCTTCAATGATTCCGCCGAGCTTGTAACTTGCCTTGCCGCCAACCCAAAGCTCGTCGTAATGCTCATCAAGCAGAGCCACAACTCGCTTATATTTTCGGCCGGTGTACTTGATGTGGACCTCGCG
>DASWQK010000146.1:0-4091 GCA_036403735.1 Pyrinomonadaceae bacterium | reverse complement strand
AAAAAAAGAGCCGCCTAAAGGCGGAACTCCAAACTTCATTTCACAGAAGGAAAATTCTAACTAATGAGTACAGCAATGCCTGCTATTGAACACGACATAAAAGATGTTTCGCTTGCGCCGCAGGGTAAGAAGCGAATTGATTGGGCCGAGCGCGAAATGCCGGTCCTCCGTTTAATACGTGAAAGATTCGGCAACGAACAACCATTGAAAGGTGTGCGCCTGATTGCTTGCGCGCACATCACAACTGAGACTGCGAACCTCGCGCGCACATTACAAGCCGGCGGCGCCGAGTCTCTGCTGATCGCTTCCAATCCCCTTTCCACGCAGGACGATGTGGCCGCTTCTTTGGTGGTTGATTGCGGGATTCCAGTGTACGCGATGAAGGGTGAAACGACGGACACTTATCGGCGGCACGTGCAGACGGCGCTGGAGTTTGAACCAGCAATTATCATTGATGACGGCTCAGACGTAGTCGCCACGATGATTAAGGAAAAACCGGAACTTGCCAAAAAGATTATCGGCACGACCGAAGAGACGACGACTGGAATCGTTCGCCTGCAGGCGATGGAAACAGCCGGCGTACTGACATTTCCTTCGATTGCCGTGAATAACGCGCAGACGAAACACTTCTTTGACAATCGTTACGGCACGGGCCAATCGACGCTCGATGGAATCATTCGCGCGACGAATATTCTGTTAGCTGGACGCAACCTGGTGGTGGTTGGTTATGGCTGGTGCGGCAAGGGCGTGTCGATGCGTGCCCGCGGCATGGGCGCGAATGTAATCATCACCGAAGTCGATCCAATTAAAGCCGTCGAAGCGGTGATGGATGGATTCAGAGTCATGCCGATTTCCGCGGCTGCGTCGATTGGCGACATCTTCGTCACAGTCACCGGAAATCGTCACGTCATCGATCGCGAGCACTTCGCGAAAATGAAAGACGGCGCGATCGTCTGTAACAGCGGCCACTTCGATCTTGAATTGAATCTGGTCGCGTTGCGTGAACTTTCCGGAGAGCCGACGCAGGTTCGCCCGTTCGTCGAAGAATACAAATTGAAGAACGGCAACCGCGTCATGGTTCTCGGCGAAGGCCGCTTGATTAATCTGGCCGCTGCCGAAGGCCATCCCGCCAGCGTGATGGATATGAGTTTTGCTAATCAGGCCTTGTCGGTTGAATACCTGGTAAAGAAAAAAGGCGAGCTCAAACCGGGAGTTCATCTTCTGCCCGTCGAAGTCGATCAGGAAATTGCGAGCTTGAAACTGCGCGCGTTGGGCATGACGATCGATACGCTCACTTCCGAACAGCTCGAGTACATGTCGAGCTGGGAGACCGGAACCTAACGGAAGAAAGTTCGCTTATGCAAAAACGATCCAAAAAGGCAGCCCGGAGAAAAACAGCTAACTTTCAGGCTTTCTTCGACGCTCGAACGCAACCAACTAAATTCGCCGACATTGAGGTCGCCGGAGGCTTGCAACTCTACCGCCACGGAAATTCCCCTATCTTCTATCCGATAAAGATGCCCGGCCTGGGCAAAGTTGGGAACGTGACTATGCGCAAAGGCGTCTTTATCGGGGATGCCAGGTTTGCAAAGCTGGCGAAAGGCTCTGGCCTGATAAAGTCGCTAATCATCGAATTGATCGATGCAGAGACATCGAAACCGATTCAATCATGGTCGCTTGAGCGCGTACGCAGGATAAAACTAACAGGAGTTAAGCCGGCGGCCGATGGTCAGACAGTGGAGGTCAGAGAGCTGCAAGCTGAATTCGAGAAACTCACAGTCTTGAAATAAGCTGCCGGCTTCCTTTATTTCGTAACGCAAACTGTTTGGTTCGCGCGCAAGCGCTAACAGCTTGCGTTACATTCAGGCCGCGGAGACTTCTCTTCTCCGCGGCTTTGTTTTTCAATTCACACAATCCTTACTCACTTCATCTCGGTAGCCGCTTTTTCCTTCACCGCTTTGGTCGCAGCCGCCGGCGAAATCTCGTTGCCTTGCTTGTCGACATAATGGATGTCGAAAGCAACATCGGAATAGATGTAGAGCGCACACGTGCGCAGGCATCGGAATTGATGCACATGATGCGACGGCATCAAGGAAAACGCGCCCGCTTGCAGAGAGATCGCCTTTGCATCCTTCATTTGCAGAGTGGCCGCGCCGCTGACGATCATCACGTGTTCATTCGGCGTATGCCAGTGCCACGGGATGATGCAGCCTGCCGTGGCCTTCGCCAGGATGATGGAAGGTCCCTTCGTCGGATCACCGCTGGCGACCGATGCCCTGGCGCAGGTGGGCAGCGGCGGAATGTTCACGAACTTCATTGCCGCCATGTTTGTCCCTGGTTGCGCGGGCATTTCCTGTGCCTGCGCCACGGTGGCCATGAAGAGAATTCCTGTCAGACAGAACGCAGTCCACAACAATCGATTTCGAGTGCTCATCACACCTTCCGCTATGTTTAGAGATGTTGCTTTAGCGCGTCTTATATCAGATGTGTCCGGGAGATTGCTACACGGCGCGAACGGTCATCTCCAATGCACTGGTCCTTCTCTTAATCCCCTTGTGCGAAGACTGGTTTTGAAGAACGCGAGTCAAATTCACTTGCGCTCGCTGTAGATCGTATCAAACGCGCGGGTGGTATGTTCGGTGACGCTACTGACAGGTTCCATCGGAAGACGCGATTGCGCTTCAAGCTCTTTTGTCGACGCTCGATTATTCTGGAAAGTGTTGCGCGGCTCACTATCGCGATGCTTGATCGGACGAAACAGCAGACGAATGAAAATGCCTTCGAGCATGAGCATGATCAGAAAGCTCAAGCTCGTGAAGCCCAGCATTGCTCCAGTATCGAGATGGATCACGGTCTTCATTACGCCCATAAAAATCGTAATGGCGAACAGGCCCATCACGAAAGTCGCAACCATCATGGTGACGAGCCCGCCAACGAGCCCGGCAGGTCGGGTGTCTGGTGGCTTGTCGCCGCTGTCTCCAGAACTCAACTTGGCGCCGCAGTAATTGCAGTAGGGCAGGCCCTGTGTGACCGCTACTCCGCATGATGAACAATACATTCCGGCTACCTCCTAAGAGAGACTACGACACTGCAGTGTCTTAAGTTCAAACAGCGATGTCTGCCCCGCTTCATGTCCTCACGCGCGAGATGAAGTACAGGCCGCCGCACGCGAACATGACGATCGGAGTCCAAACGGCCGCAGGTGGCGGCAGCAGCGCATGCTCGCCGAGTTGTTGAAAGCCTCCGGAGATTAACCAAAACGCGAGGCTGACGGCCACGGCCGAACATAATGCGATGACGGTGCTCTTTCGTCCGAATTCAATTGCGAGCGGCATCCCGATCAAAGCCATCACCAGGACCGTGAAAGGCGCCGCATACTTGTGTTGTAACGCGACCGCGAGCGCCGCGGTATCAGCGCCGCGCACTTTCAAAGCCGCAACGTAATTGCGCAGCCCCACGGTGTCCAATTGCGAAGGACGATCCACCGTTGGCTTGAATGCCGCCGGCGCGTCGACGCCGGGAATCTGTAACTGATCGGCGGCTTCGCGCGCGACCTTCGGCTGATCCAGATTGATCCACTGCGCCTTTGAGATCTCGAACTTATTTCCGGCGAGCCACTTCCCTTCTTCGCCGTTGATTACGCGCTTAAGTTCGATCTGATGATCGTCAAATTCATAGATCGACGGTTTAAGCAGGACCTGGCGGCGATCGTCAAAGTCATAAGAATAAATTCGCGCACCGTCCGCGCTCACCAGCCAGCGACGATCGGCTCCGGCACTGAGTTGTGCAATGTTTCCACGAATGCGCGCGCGCAACGCGTCCTGGCGAACGTTTGATTGCGGCATGATTCGCTCCTGGATGAACCACGAACCGGCTGCCATTACTACCGCGAAAGCGAACCCAGGCACCATCAATCGATAGACGCTCTGGCCGCTGGACCACCAGGCGACCGCTTCCTTGCGTTTCGCGATCAGCGCATAGGTCATCAGCGCGGCGACCAGCACGCTGCCGGGAAAAAGCTCGACGCTGACCAGCGGCAGCAGGTAGAAGAGATATTCGGCGACCACTCTGACGCCGGCTCGATTGGCCGA
>DASWQK010000145.1:0-2199 GCA_036403735.1 Pyrinomonadaceae bacterium | reverse complement strand
CGAACGGGCGTGCCCTTGATTCAGCAGAAGCAAGGGACCGATCCGGCGGCAGTGTTGTTCGATTCGATGAAAGCTGCGAAGGCGCGCGGCTCAGACGTGCTGATCGTTGACACTGCGGGCCGGCTGCACAACAAATCGAATTTGATGGCCGAGCTCGAAAAGATGAAACGCGTTGCCGGTCGCGAAGTTGAAGGCGCGCCACACGAAACTCTGCTGGTCGTCGATGCCGTCACCGGTCAGAATGGTTTGGAGCAAGCGCGCCAGTTTCTGAAGATCGCGGGCGTCACCGGCATCGTGCTAACGAAACTCGATGGCACGGCGAAGGGCGGCATTGCCGTGGCCATCGCCAAAGAGTTAGGCCTGCCGATTCGCTATGCGGGCATCGGCGAGCAGGTCGACGATTTGGTTGTGTTCGATGCTGAGGAGTACGTGAACAGTCTTTTTAATTGATTTAGTTTTCGTGCCGTAGGCACGAGATGTTTATAGAACAAGAGCGTCTTTCCTTTCCTTCCGTGTCAACATTGCGCTCCTCCGGAGCGCTTTAACGTTCTTGGATGTACGGTGCTATAAACATTTCGCCACTCTGCGGCGAATAGCCACGTGCCAACCTTTACCGAGATCGATAGTCCGATGATGCAGCGCGCGCTTGTCCTTGCCGCGCAGGGCGTCGGTCAGGTCAGCCCGGGACCGCTCGTCGGCACGGTCATCGTTGATCCGAACGGCGAGATCGCCGGCGAAGGCTTTTATCTCTACGACCAAATTAAACACGCCGAAACTGTGGCCCTGGAGCGAGCCGGCGACAAGGCTCGTGGCGGCACAGCTTATGTTTCGCTGGAGCCCCACGCTCACCAGGGACGCACGCCGCCATGCACTGACGCGCTAATCAAAGCGGGAATCAAACGCGTGGTTGCGCCGATCGAAGATCCCAATCCAAAAGTTTCTGGCCGCGGCTTTGCTCACTTGCGCGAAGCAGGTGTCGAAGTTCAGACGGGCGTGATGGCCGAAGAAGCGTCGCGCTTAAATGAATCCTATGTTCATTTCATGCGCACGGGCCGGCCGTTCGTTCATTTGAAGATGGCCGCGTCGTTGGACGGCAAAGTTGCGACGGTAAACGGCGACTCGCGTTGGATTACTGGTGAGGAAGCACGTCGTCGCGTGCATGAACTGCGACACAGTTCGGATTCAATTATGATCGGAGGCCGCACGGCACGCGCGGATGATCCGCTACTGACGGATCGCTCGGGAAAGAAGCGCCGGCGACCGTTGGTGCGGGTGGTCATTGAACAATATCTACGCATCTCGCCCGAGTCGCAGCTCGCGCAGACTACTGAGGCCGGGCCGGTGCTCATCTTCGCGTGTGATGATCCGGATCCAGATGAGCTTAACAACCTGAAATCGCGTGGAGTCGAAGTGGTCGCGCAGGGCTCGGCGCTCGATTTGGCAAGCGTGCTGGAAGAGCTGGGCCGGCGATCGATTCAAAGCGTGCTGGTTGAAGGTGGACCGTTCCTGGCCGGATTGATGCTCGAGGCTGGCTTGGTGAACAAAGTCACATTCTTCGTTGCCCCGATTATCATTGGCAGTCAGGATGCGCCTTCGGCGATCGGCGGAGCGGGTGTTGAGAAAATTGCCGATGCATTGCAACTGGATCAGGTTGAAGTTTTGCAGCACGGACGCGACGTTGAAATTACCGGCTATCCAAACAAATCCCTCGGCTAGCGCTTTCGGATTTTCGGGTTGTTCGTTCGTGTGCTTTCGTGGTTAGTTTTTGATGATCGGATAGAACACACCACGAAATGACACGAAAAAGTGGGCGATCGGCGCGAATGAAATAGGATGAGCAATGCCAAACGCCGCTTTGGTCAGAACTTCCTCGTCGATCGAAATGTCGTCGATCGAATTATTGCTTCCGTTAACCCTCAAACAAGTCAGACGATTATTGAGATTGGTCCGGGTCGCGGCGCGCTAACATCGCTTCTGATCGAGAAAGCGAAACGCGTCGTGGCGATCGAGTTCGATCGCGATCTGGTGGCGCAATTGCGTTCGAAGTTCTCTGCCTCACCTAACCTCGAATTAATCGAAGCTGATGCCTTAACGATTGATTTCTGCGCCGCGCTTCAGCCGGCGGAGACCGCGCGCGTGGTCGCCAATCTGCCGTACAACATCGCGACGGCCATCTTGCAAAGACTGATCGAGCAACGC
>DASWQK010000144.1:0-1612 GCA_036403735.1 Pyrinomonadaceae bacterium | reverse complement strand
CGACCATTATCGCGTGAATGTCCTGGTTGGAACGATCACTAACATTCAGGTCGCGAATAGCTACTTCGTGGTGACCGACAGCAGCGGTGGCCTTATCACGGCGACCCCGGAAATCGCGAAACTTTATGAGACTTCTCGCTGAACGCGACACGTTCATGCGGCAACTTTGCTGGGCTTCTGGTTCTGCTTCGCGTGTTTGTGGCGTGACTTCATGGCATTCGCAGCAACTCGACGTTGGCGCCACCGATTCAAAGCCAGGACGATGAAACGCACGATGGTGCGACGCCGACGCCATTTGTAGCGGACCTTCTCAAAGTAACGCAGGCGGCGATTGGTGCGTTCGACGTGGTTGTTGGTGCGGACTCGTTTCGCTGCAGGACTGTGCAAGTAGGCGATCATCTTCTCGAATTTTTCGGGACTTAGCATCGCCAACGCCTGGGCCAGATCGGGATCGGCCAGGTACTCTGGAGTTTTCACGAAAGCCGCGCGCCGACAACGCGCCTGGTGCGGAGTCAGTTTGGGATCGAACAACCGGTAAACCTGGAGGACGAATCGTCGCAGCGTGCGCAGTGCAGGGAGGTAGGCGAACATTTGGCCGAGCCGATGCCGTTCTTTGCCGGTGAGATGTTCCGGGCGGGTGACAATCAGATGGCGACTCTTCCAGATGAAGTAAGCCTGTTCCTTGTTGGTTTTGCCGTAGCGTTCGCGTGCGCGTTTCTGGGCTTTGGTCAAACGTCCGCGCCGGCGTTTGCGTTTGCCGGTCCGCGCGTGTTTGCGGCGCATTTCTTTCAAGGCATCCAGGACATGGTCGTTAATGTCCTTGATGACGTGAAAGACGCAGAGTTGATGGCGGGCCGTGGGCCAGATTTCCGCCAGCACGTTGGGATAGAGGTTCGAGCCGTCGGTGATGACGACTTCGGGCCAGAAGCCGTGATCGCGGAGATTGAGCAGGAAGCGGCGCATGTGATCTTTGTCATTGCTCGACACCAAGGCGAACGCGACGGGGAAATCGCCGAGCGGATCGGTGGCCAACAGGAGCGTGCGATGGCCGAGATGCAATTCGTCGATGCACAAAGTGCCAGAGAAGTTTTCGCGGGCCCAGCGACGATAGTCGGCCATGTCGATTTGACGGACTTTCCAATCGAGGCAGTCGTGCAGAAAACCGTCGGAGAGTTCGAGGAGGAACTCACGTTGGAGCGATTGTTGCAGGCGGTTCAAGCTCATGCCATCTTCGAGCAAGCGATCGATGACGACGTCCCGAACGCGGTTGGTGTACTCGGCTCTTGGCTCGATGCCGGCGACCTGGGAACGGAAGGTCTTGCAACAGGAGCAGCCGGCGCGGTATTCTCCAACGGTCAACTCGACGATGGCGATTTCGCCAAAAGCGATGTCGCGAATGCGTCGAGTGTGAGTATCTTTGCGCCGACCGAGCTTGCCGCATTGTGGGCAGGGAAAGGTTTTGGGGGCGCAACGTTTTCGAGCGACGCGAACGCGCGGCTGAATGGCTTCCATGCCTGTGTTCCTCCTGGGTTGGTGTGGTAACCCCCAAGAAGACACAGGCTGTTTTTTTTGAAAAGATCAATTGCCGAAACGAGATAGGTCAGTCGCGTTC
>DASWQK010000143.1:0-5095 GCA_036403735.1 Pyrinomonadaceae bacterium | reverse complement strand
AGTTCACGGAAGGCATTTAGTGCCACCCACTCAGAGTCGAGTCGAGATTCCTCCTTCAAAGCCAGTGCTCCCCGTCAAACCAACTAAGCAACAAGGGTGGTCGCAAGCCCTCATCCTCGGCCTTCTTAAAAAAGGAAGAAGGGAGAATCCTTGCTTACCCTTTCAATATCCAATCGCCGCGCCATCACTCCTTCGCGGATCAGTCGCTCCCAACCGAATGCCCGTCTTGTCTTCAATCATGATTCCTTCGCAGTCGCCGAGGTAGCGCGGCTTGTCGACCAGCTTGTGACCGCGCGCACGCAGGGCCTCCTGGGTGTCGCCCGATAAACCGTACGGCTCGTACACCAATTCATCCGGCAGCCATTGATGATGAATGCGCGGCGCATCGATCGCCTGTTGGATGTTCATGTTGTAATCGATCACATCGGTGATCACGTCGAGCACGGTATTGATAATGGTTGGGCCACCGGGACTTCCGACCGTAAACCAAAGTGAACCGTCTTTGCGCAGCACGAATGTGGGCGTCATCGCTGAGAGCGGGCGCTTATGTGGCGCGACTGAGTTGCGCTCGCCCTGGATCAAGCCGTAGAGATTTGGCGTGCCGGGCTTGGCGGCAAAGTCATCCATCTCGTCATTCATGATTAGCCCCGTGCCTTTGGCCACGACTGCCGACCCGAACGAGTTGTTCAGCGTGTAGGTGTTCGAGACGGCGTTTCCTTCTGCATCGACAACCGTGAAGTGCGTTGTCTCTTCAGATTCATAACCCAACGGCTTCCCGGCCTTCACTTGTTCGCTTGACGAGGCGCGATTCAGGCTAATCGTGTTGCGCAATTGCGCCGCATACTTTTTATCTATCAAACCCGCCACCGGCACCTTCACAAAATCGGTGTCGCCCATGTACTCCGCCCGATCGGCAAAAGCGCGGCGCATAGCTTCAGTCATCAAGTGATAACGTTCGGACGAAGCGGAATCCATCTTCTTGAGATCGTAGCCTTCCAGAATATTAAGCATCTCGAGCAGCACCGCGCCGCCCGATGACGGTGGCGGCATGGAAATGATCTCGTAGCCGCGATAGCTGCCGCGCAAGGTCGCGCGCTCTTTCGCGACATAGCCGCGCATGTCTTCCAATGTCATCAGGCCGTTGTGACGTTTCAGATCGTCAACGATCAGACGCGCGGTCTGGCCCTCGTAAAATTCGTTCGGCCCGCGCTGTTGCAGACGCGTGAAGGTAGCGGCGAGATCCGGCTGCACAAACAGATCACCTTCGTTATAGAATTTGCCGTTGTTGAGATATATCCGTTTCGTCTCCGCATACTTTGAAAGATATTCGCGATTGCCGCGCAGCCCGCGCGCCAGCGAATTAGTTACCGTGAATCCGTTTGCCGCCAGTCGCCGCGCCGGCTCGATCAATTGCGACCAGGTCAGACGATGCGATCCGTATTTCTTGAGAGCTAATTCCATCCCGCGCACGGTGCCGGGGACGCCCGCAGCGCGATAACCTTCAATCGATCCACCCTCGCCATCGATCACATTGCCGTTCTTGTCCAGATAGATGTTTCTGGTCGCAGCCGCCGGGGCCATTTCACGATAGTCAATTGCCGTCGTGCGCCCATCCTTCAAACGAATCATCATGAAGCCGCCGCCGCCGAGGTTTCCGGCCGCCGGATGCGTGACCGCGAGCGCGAACGCGATGGCAATCGCTGCGTCAACCGCGTTGCCGCCGTGCTTCATGACATCGACGCCGACGCGCGAAGCAACTTCATTCGTCGAAGCGACGACACCGTTGCGCGCGCGGACCGGTTCGCGCGAAGCGGCCGCAACGGTAAAGTTATCGGCAACACGTGCCGGCTGAAAAGAGAGCGATAACGAAAAGCAAATGAGTAACGAAGCCGTGGTGAAAGTCCGAATGATTTTTCGATTTGAGTGCTTCATGTCACATCTCCGCGCGCAAGCGTTCGTAAGCGTCGCCCCGTTAGAAGCGAAATGTTTATAGAACCGCCGCTGGAATAAATCAATGAGGTTTAGAGGCGGGCTAGTGCCCGCCATCGTCCGATTACCAAACCGGCGGGCGGTAGCCCGCCTCTAAACGAATATCCACAAGATTGTCGGTTACGAGAAAAATCTTCCCGGTGACAGCATATTCTCCGGATCGAGTTGTTGCTTGACTCGCTTCATCAAATCCATCGCCGAGCCGAAACTTCCCCAGCTATCGATCTCATTTTTGATCTCCGCCGGCGCTCTTTCGATAACCAGACCGCCGGTGAGATTCTCTGCTCTTTCACGCAGTCGCTCAAGCGCGCGCACGGCTTCGCGATGATAGACAGGCACACGGGCCATCGCGCGCAGCCGGCCATCGCCAAGCCCCGCCTGCCATTGAAGCTCAACGTGCGCTGTTTCATCCTCTTCGAGCGATACTACACCCTCGACAAAGGAACTTAGATCGCCCGGACGAATGAGGACGCGCCAACTGAGATCGTTTACAGTGCGCGTCGCCATCTTGCTCACGCCACGCCAAAGCTCGTCATCTTCGTCATGAGTAACGCAGCGAATGTTTTGCTCGCGGAGCTTCTTCAAGGCGCTCGCCGTTTCCGTCACCACGGCCCGCGAGGATCCGGCGAACCGAATCAAAAGCCCGCACTCGCTCACGTCGACGGAAATGCCAAGTTGTTTCGCCAGTGACCCTGAAAGCAATTCGACCGCAACCGGAAAAGATTCGCGCGCAATGGTACGACCTGGCTTCACCAGCGAGGTCAGCAGCCCTGACGCGACAATGGTCCTGGTCTCGGCCGGTAACGGTCGCAACTTGAAAGTTACTTCAGTAATCAACCCCAGTGTTCCGTAACTTCCGGTAAAAAGTTTGCAGAGATCATAGCCTGCCACGTTCTTAACCACGTTCCCGCCGGCCTTGATCATCCGGCCGTCGGCGAGAATCGCGCGCAAACCGATAACGAAAGATCTCGGTGCGCCGTAACCCATCTGCTGCGGCCCGGACAATCCTGTTGCAACCACTCCACCCAGGGTTGCAGTGCCGTCATCCGGTGGATCGATTGGCAACCACTGTCCTTTTTCTTTGAGATGATTCTGGAACTCAGAAAGAGTCAGGCCCGCTTCAGCGGTAGCGACCAGATCGGCTGGCTCATGTCGAATCATCTTCGTCAGGCGGCGAGTCGTGAGAACCAGGTTCGAACGACTGAGAACATTTCCGGCATCTATGAAATTCCCGGCGCCCGCTGGTATTACTGCGAAGCGCTCTCGCGCTGCGAGCGTCACTACGTCAACCGCCTCACCCCCCGTGGCCGGCGACACAATCAACGCTCGCTCGTTCAATCCTTCGGTTTGAATTTTTTCCTTAAACTCGCTGTCGGCCAACCGACGAGTATTTTGCGGGCCAACCAGGCGCTTTAGATCATTTGCGACCCGAGCTTCCGCGATTCGATCAATGGCAAGCACCGCCGGCGCAGCGTTCGTGGGCGATGAAGGCAGTGCGGTTGCGGTGCTTTGATGTCCGGAAAAGCTTAGCCCTTCCGGCATTGCGACATTAGCACTTTGCTCAGATGGTGCTAGCTCCTGTGTGGCCACCGCTCGCGCTTCGCCGCAACCTCTCGGCAGCGGAATGATCTTGCCCGGATTACAGAGGCCCGATGGATCGAACGCCGCGCGTACGCGCAGCATCGCGTCCATATCATCGTCAGAAAAAATCAGCGGCAGATAACCACTCTTGTCGAGGCCCACGCCGTGCTCGCCAGTAATCGAGCCCCCGGCGCGCACACATGCTTCCATGATTGCGCGTCCCGCTTGTCGGACGTTTTCCAAATCGTCGCCGCGCCGCAGATCAAAACAGATCAGCGGATGCAGATTGCCATCGCCGGCATGAAAGACGTTCGCTAGTTGCAGATGATATTGCGCACTGATGCGATAAGTTTCCGCGAGCACTTCCGGCAGACGCGAACGTGGCACGACCGCATCCTGAATCATGATGTCCGGACTCAAACGGCCGACGGCGCCGAATGCGCCCTTGCGCGCAGCCCAAAGTCTCTTTCTTTCTTTTTCGTCCGTTGCCGAATGAACAGAACGCGCGCCGTGCTCGCGAAGAATCGCTGCGGCTTTTTCGGCGTCGTCATCGATCCCGGCCTCGACGCCGTCGAGTTCCACCAGCAGCACTGCCTGCGCATCCAATGGCAGCCCGGCGGTGAACACGCTGGCTTCGACCGCGCGAATGATCGCGTTATCCATCATCTCGAGCGCGGCCGGCAACAATCCGGCGGCGATGATCGCAGAGACCGCGCGGCTCGCATCGCCAACATCAAGAAAATCGGCCAGCAGCGTACGCACAGCCGGCGGAATCGGCGAGAGCTTCACGGTAGCTTCAGTGGCAATGCCGAACGTTCCTTCTGAGCCAACGAACGTGCCGAGTAGATCGTACCCGCACTTATCGTGGTCGAGATCGACAATCGATCCGTCAGACAGAACAACACGCGCGGCCAGAATGTGATCGGTTGTGGTCCCATATTTCAGGCAATGAATTCCGCCGGCGTTTTCGGCAATGTTGCCGCCGATTGTGCAGGAAGGCTGACTCGAAGGATCGGGCGCATAATAAAGGCCGAGATGAGCAACTGCGCGCGAAAGCTGCGCGTTGACCAGGCCTGTCTGCACGCGCGCGATCCGGTTCTCAGGATCGATGCTGAGAATTTTTCGCATGCGGGCCAGCTCGATCACCACGCCGCGATCGATAGCCAGAGCGCCGCCTGACAATCCAGTGCCGGCGCCGCGCGGAGCGAAGCTGACACCTTCGTCGGCTAATAACTCTAAAACTTCGGCGGTTTCTTCGGTTGAGTTGGGAAATACCACCGCGCGTGGCGGATGCTTGTGCTGGGGCAAGCCGTCGCATTCATAGACCAGCAATTCATCGCGTTCTGAAAGCACACTTTCGTCACCCACGATTTCGCGCAGCTCATCGATAAGCTGATCCACAGGATAATGTTGCTTGAAGAGTGGTGACTGGTCAGTCATCTCGTAAGAAACTCACTTGTTTATGAGTCACGGTAGACTATAGATAATATTTACGTACTCCTCGGCTTCACTTGCGGCCCAAAGC
>DASWQK010000142.1:0-3768 GCA_036403735.1 Pyrinomonadaceae bacterium | reverse complement strand
GCCATAGCTCACCGAATCGGAAAGTCCGCAAGAACCTGTCGGCGCGACCTCTGCCACAGCGATTATCTCCCTCGGCGAACCCGTCGGCGCTATCTGCATTATGGCTGTTAGATCCGACGGCTTGTCCGGTATCGCCGGTCGCCCTAGATCAGTGACGAACACATTGGGCCTGGTGAAACGCGCAAAACCTTGAGCGAGAACTTCGAATTCGTATTTACCGGTGGGAACAGCGTCGAATTTAAAGCGCCCCGACGAATCCGATTTCGTCTGTAGAATTCGATCGAGTGAATACAAAGTGACGCGAGCGTCCGGGATCGGAGCAGAATTTTGGTCAGACACCGATCCGGTTACGCTAATGGACGCTTGACCACGCGTCGATGCAGCGATCGAAACAACTAAGATCAGGCAGATGAAAACAGTTATGGCTCCTGGTGTGACTGGTGACTTCATAGGCCCAGCTTTCTGATCGTCTGGATAGGCGATGATTTTTACGAGGAGACTGGAGCCGGCTATCGGAGTTGAACCGACGACCTTTCGATTACGAATCGAACGCTCTACCAACTGAGCTAAGCCGGCCTAAGGAGGCGCATCTGACTATACGAACCAGAGAAATTGAGTGTCAAGCCGTAGCGCAACCCCCCTCTCTCTTAGGGACGGTAATAACCTACTCTATTCATCAGCCGGCTTTTGTGTCTTTTTGTGATTCCTGGTTCGTGTGATTTCGTGGTTTGGTTCTCGTTGATGCGTCCGAAAAGCGGACCATGAAAGAACACGACAAAACCAATCCACACGAAGGCGCGCCCGTCGGATGAGTCAGATGTGTAAATGCCTTCGCAGCGTGAGCGGTAGAGCACTTATGAACGAAATCATAATCATCGGCGGCGGACTCGCAGGCGTTGAAGCTGCATGGCAGGCAGCAAACGCCGGTGCGCGCGTGCGTCTGTTTGAAATGCGGCCGGTGAAACAAACACCCGCGCATCGCACCGACAGGCTGGCTGAGATCGTCTGCTCAAACTCTCTTAAGTCCGATGAACCGGGTTCAGCGCCTTATCTTTTAAAAGAAGAGCTGCGTCGCGGTGGTTCGCTGGTGATGGAAGCGGCGGCGGCTACGCGCGTTCCCGCCGGCGCGGCGCTCGCTGTCGATCGAGAGCGCTTCGCAACCCACATCACCGAACGCATCGAAGCACACCCGAACATCAAGGTCGTGCGCGAAGAGGTTGCGACGATTCCGAAAGACGCGATCGCGATCATCGCCACTGGTCCACTTACGTCGGACACGCTCACCTTCGAAATCATGAAACTCACCGGCGACGATCAGCTTTATTTCTATGACGCGATTGCTCCGATCATCGCCGCTGACTCAATTGATCGCTCGATAGCCTTTCTGGCCGCGCGTTACGGCAAGGGCGGCGACGATTACCTGAATTGTCCGCTCAACGAAGAGGAATATGCGCGCTTTCACGAGTCGCTGTCCGAAGCCAACAGCGTTCCGCTCCAGCGATTCGAACAGACGCGCTGGTTCGAAGCCTGTCTGCCGATTGAAGAGCTGGCGCGGCGGGGCATCGACACTCTGCGATTTGGGCCGATGAAACCGGTGGGTTTGTTTGATCCGCGCACCGGGCGCCAGCCTTACGCCGCCGTGCAACTTCGGCAGGAGAATCTGATGGCTGACGCTTACAGCATGGTCGGCTTTCAAAATCATTTGCGCTATGGCGAGCAGGCGCGCGTTCTGCGGATGATTCCCGGACTTGAAAACGCAGAGTTCCTGCAGCTCGGCCAGATACATCGCAATACTTATATCAACGGGCCGCGGGTGTTGTCGGCAACCATGCAGATGCGGGAGCATCCAAACATCCTCTTCGCAGGTCAGATCACCGGCGTCGAAGGCTATGTTGAGTCGGTGGCGACGGGTTGGCTTGCGGGGCTTAACGCAAACCGGTTACTGCGCGGCGAAGAACATTTGATTGCGCCGCCGCGTAGTGCCATTGGGGCGCTGGCGCGTTACGTTTCCAGCGCGGAGACCAAAAATTATCAGCCTGTGAACATCACGTTTGCATTACTTGAACCGTTGACGAAGGATCAGTCGCGTTCGGTGAAAAGAAAACGAGATCGGCACTCGCTGCAGGTAAACCTCGCGCTGAAAGAATTTGACGAATGGGTGCGAACATCGCTCACGCAAGAACCTCAGCTGGTCGCGGCCACAAAATGAGTAATCAGCTTCGAAGACTTTTCTATTGCGTAGCTGCTCTGGCGGTGACCGTGACGTGGTTTTCCTTGAACGTCCTCCCGGCTCACTCACAATCCGGACGACAAAAGAATATGAACGCGTCGCCCTCGCCGGCTCCATCCACGCGACAGCGGCAGACAACGAAGGCGATGCCTCCGCCTCCGGTAATGCCGCGTCCGACCCCGAAATCAGACGCAAACGACAATACGAATGGGTCCGATGACGTGGTTCGTGTTAGCTCGCATCTGGTTCCAGTGCCGGCGACCGTCCTGGACGTGCACGGAGCCGCTGTGACTAATCTTCGCATCGAGGACTTTGAACTTACCGTCGATGGCGAACCAAAGCTGATCAGTGATATCTATCGCTCAGAAACACCGGTGCGGATGGCGATGCTGTTTGATAACAGCGGCAGCCTCGACTCGTCGCGTGAATTCGAAAAGCGCGCGGCCATGCGGTTCTTTCGCACCGTTATGCGGCCCCTGGATCAAGCTGCGATCTATTCCGTCGCCACGAACATTGAACTATCGCAACCGATGACCGGCGACGTCACCCGGCTCGAGCGAACGATCGACTCGTTCCCGAAACCCGAAGGAGCAACTTCGCTCTACGATGGAATTTTTGCGGCTATCACTTATCTAAAGCCATACGCCGGACGCCGCGTGATCGTGATTGTCTCTGACGGGCGCGATACCACCAGCCGTTACGATCACGATTTCGAGGCCACGCTGCAACGCCTTTCATCAGACGAATGTCAGGTCTATGTGGTACAGACCGGCGTCTATGACAACGCGAACGTACGCGACCTGGCAGCCGAAAGACGCATGCAGGAGTTTGCAGCGCAAACGGGTGGCTCGGCTTACATCCCAAAATCCGTTAATGATCTGGATAACACGTTTGCGCAGATTTCAGCCGACCTCGCGCAGCAATACATCCTCAGTTACTACCCGGCGGCCGACAAACGCGACGGCAAGTATCACCTGATCACGGTCCGCGTGAAGACCAGACAGAACACTCGCGTGCGAGCGCGAAAGGGATTTCTGGTGAAGACGCGCGATCAGGCGTAAAGTGGCACAGACTGAAGTCTGTGCCACATGCTCGTCCAACATCTCACCCAATTTCTCGATCATCTCCGATACGAACGAAACGTCAGCGCGCACACGCTGCGAAATTATGAAAGCGATCTGACACAGTTCTTCAGTTTTCTGGCTCCAGCTAAAACCGAAAACCCTGACAAGCTCGGCTCTAAACAACGCTCGCCGCAAAATGAACCGAACATCGAACAGATCGATCACCTGACGATTCGCGAGTGGCTTGCCACCCTGCACTCTGATCACAAGAAGAAGGCTTCAATCGCGCGCAAACTGGCCGCATTACGAACTTTTTTCCAGTTCCTGGTGCGCGAAGAAGTGATCGAATCGAACCCCGCCAAGCTGGTCGCCACTCCGCGCAAGGAAAAGAAACTGCCGGTGCATCTTTCAATTGAAGACGCCGTCCGCTTCATCGAAACGCCCGACACCGATACTGACTTCGGCAAACGCGAT